>JBAUCP010000341.1:0-1738 GCA_049677625.1 Occallatibacter sp.
GAATGTTTTCACGCGTGACGTTCGTGTAGTTTCAGTTGACGCCGACCTTGGCACGACCAGCGGGCTTGAGGCTGGCGTGGCGGCAGTCGATCAGCAGCGAGCTTTGAACGTGGGCGTGGCTGAAGCCAACATGATGCTGATTGGCGAAGCGTCTGCCGCACTTGGCTACAATGCATGGGTCAGCACGTTTTGCCCGTTCTTCAATTGGCAAGTGCTGCGCCGCATCGCCGTGGGTCACCAGGAGCGACTCGAATCGATTCAGGCGGAGAACGGCTGGCTGAGCGAGGGACATGGTCTCGACCTCACGTTTCTCGCCACTGCCGCCAATTTCGAAACACGCACCAATGGTGCCACTCATATGGGAAACGACGACAGCACGACTTTTGATGCCGTCGGCCATCTGAAGATCATCGACGTCTCCTGTCCGCAGCAGCTTTTGTCGATTATGAAATGGATCATGGAGGGAAATCGCGGATTGGTTTACATGCGGGTCATGCGGACTGAATCCGCGGTGCTTTATGGCAGCGAATTTGAATTCTCTTTCGCGAAGGGGTACACGCTGCGCCAGAGCGAAGATGAAAAGGCGATCATCATCAGCAGTGGACGCGGAGTTCATGAAGCATTGTCGGCAGCCGCAATCTGCTCCAGGCGCGGATTTGAAGTTGGTGTCGTGGATATGCCATCGGTGGATAGCGATCTTCTGGTTGAACTTTGCAATTCCGGCAAGATGCTGGTGGTTGTGGAGCAGAACAACGGCTATCTTTTGCAGAACCTTCTCAAGGTCTTTTACCGCTCTAGGGATCAGGTCGACTCGCAGGCTTTGAAGCGCGTTGTTGCGATCAATACTCTGGATGCGAACGGCTTTCCGCAGTTCATCCACTCGGCTACCTACGAAGAGCTTACCGCCGCCTATGGAATGACGTCCGCGGCCATTGCTGATACGGTTGAGAGTGAACTCGTGCGCAGAACGGGGCGGGAAAGGGGTAATCCGTGAGCCTTTCAATCGTCGATGAGAAAGATGTTGAAGCACTCGATCTTCCGGGCCGCATGCTGCGCTGGGTCGTAACCAAGCAGAATACACAGGCCGAGCACTGTACCATGTGCGTCATTGAGGTTCAACCCGGACAAACCGTGCGGCCTGCCCATTCCCACCCCAACGGAGAAGAAGTAAGTTATATTGTTCGTGGTTCGGGCCGGGTAATGATCGACGGGGTCGTGGAGTCCGTCAAGGAAGGATTCGCTGTGCTTTTTCCGCAAGGCAGCGTACACATGTTGCAGAATACCGGTGACGAGGAAATGAAGGTAGCCTGCTTCTTCGCTCCGCCGTCTGACCTTACCACCTATCGTTTCTTCGAGGACATCGACTTTCCAGGCTGAAGATGGCCACAGAATAGACGCACATGCCCGACCGGATTGTGGATGTCCCTGAACGGATCACGGAAACCGCTGCTCGCAAACCTGCGAGCAGTCTCCATCTCAAAGGAGATGCCGCCCGCGCATTGAATTTCACGCAGTACTCGGCTGTCTGCTCGCCTTCATCTTTGTGTCCGCACAAATTTCTGTTGCTGAATCTGCAAAGCCGTCACTTTACCTCGACCCCATGCTGCCGAAGGAGCAGCGCGCGGCCAATCTGGTTTCGCGCATGACCATCGATGAAAAAGTCTCGGGGATGACCAATGGCTCGGCGGCCGTTCCGCGCGCCAATCTGCTCCATGACTTTCGCACATAGTCATGAAGG
>JBAUCP010000342.1:0-2756 GCA_049677625.1 Occallatibacter sp.
GAATGGGTCCGTGTTGGTCCACAGGCCGGTTGGGGGTGGCTGCCAAGTAAGCCTCTCGGGCATCTTGCCGGTGTGTCGAGGCAAATGCTTCAGCTCAAGGCTAGCACTTTCACGATGCGCGGGAGTGTCCTTTAGGACACAGAAGTACCACGCAATGCAAGAGCGGAACCGCGAACTCCCGCAGTGGGCTGAGGATCGCGAGGTAGCGCCGGCCTGGAGGCCCACACGACAGCCGGTCTCCCACCCCAGAAAGCCAAAAGCGGGCTTGCTGGGGATCCCGGTCTGGAGACCGGCGCTCCATCCGACGCGTATATTTTCGGGACATCATCGATGTGCGGGCTGAAGCCCGTACCCTTCAGGACCGCCTAAGCTGCCCCGGCAGTTCCTTTGGCTTTGAGCAGATCGAGGGCCTTGTTCAGCGTGTCGTCGCCGTTGGGCGGCGTGATGCCTTGGTCTTCCTCGTCCATGGGTGAAACCACGGGCACGTTGGGAATGACGGCTTCGTCCTGGATCTTCTTGCCGTCGGGGTCCTGGTACTTGGCCACCGTGAGCATGATGGCTCCGCCGTCGGGCAGGTCGATGGTCTTTTGCACCGAGCCCTCGCCGAAGGTGCGTTCGCCCACCACGTCGCCGCGCTTCAGGTCTTCCAGGTCGGCGGCGGTCAGCTCGCCTGCGCCATAGGTGCCGCGGTTGACAATCACGGCCACCGGGGCATCGGTGAGGAGCTGTGCCGGGTCGGCGGCGAAGGTCTGCTCCGGAACCTGCTGGCCCTCGAGCGTGGCCAGCGTTCCCTGCTTGATGAAGAAGTTGGCCAGGCGCACGCCCTGCAGCGGGTCGTCGCCGGTGCAGTCGCGCAGATCGAGCAGAATCTTGCGGCCCTTGCCGGCGGCCTTGATGGCGGCGGCAATCTCATCCACACGGGCCGCGGTGAGCACGCCGGGCTTGAGGTAAAGGATGGTCGAGTTGTCGTATTGCTGCTGGCCGAGCGCGGGAACGTTGACGACGGCGCGGGTGAGAGTGATCTTCTCGGGGTCCGGCTTGGTGGGGCGAATGACGGTTACGTCTACCGTCGATCCCGGCTTGCCCTCGAGCATCATGCGGAGCACGGCGAGGGAAAGATCGTGGGTGGGCTTGCCGCCGATGGACTCGATGACGTCGCCGTCGGCCAGATGCGCCTGATCGGCGGGCGAGCCAGGCGCCACGTTCACCACCGTAGCGTAGCCGTAGCGCCGGGAGATGGTCATGCCTTCCTGCGCGTTGCCGCCGGTGGGGCGCTCCTTGAAGATCTTGTACTCGGCCGGAGTCAGGTAGCTGGAGTCGGCGTCGAGCGATTCGAGCAGGCCGTGCAGGGCGCCGGTGGTCACGTCGTCCATGCTGGGATCGATGACGTAGTCGCTCTGGATCTTCTGCAGCACCTCGGCATAGACGCGCATCTCGCGGTAGGCGCCGTCCTGGTCGTCGCCGGCGTGCACGCCGAACCATCCGAACTGGCCCATGGCAAAGCCCACAAGCAGAGTGGCGACGATCGCCACGGAAAGCACAAAGACAAAACGCTGGAAGATTCGCGACACACACACCACCAATAGCAGGCCCCGGGAATTGGCGGACCGCTCATATCTATAGACGTAATGATAGCGCAGGCGGTGTTCGGGTGCTGGAAGGTAAATGAGCCGGTGCGCGGGATGGCGTCGCTACGGCGGGGCGATTCCGGAATAGATCACGTTTAGATTGTGAGATTTGTGGATTGGCGGGTGGGTGGCCCACATCTCGCTTTTGAGATGTGGGAGCCTCTACTCTTCGTGCTTTCCCAGGTTCCAGAAGCAAGATTTGGGCCACCCGTCCCTCTGGAATCAGCTCAATCGACCTTTCGAGAGCTGGTGGCGGGCCGGGCGGAATCCCGCCTTCACCGTTTGCACATTTGCACAATCAATATGAAGTGTTTCTGCGCCTTGTTTGTGGTCCGGATGGGCCTAGGCTGTGAATGAATAGGGTAAACGGGAGCGCGGGAAGGGGCCGTTTGCTCGTGCTTTGGTGCAGTCCTGAGGTGGAAAATCCGCTCCAGATCGGGCCGTTTTGAGCTTTCCACAGCCAAATGGCCGTGTTTAGCAATCGAATGCCTGTGAATGTAACGAAAATACCAGATGTTGTGGTTTCTAGTTGACATGCACCATAGACAGCGGTATTTTTTCATCTGCGGCTGTAAAAAGGACAGCTCAAGGGGTTGATTCTACGTCTCTTAGGGAATTGCCGGAACTAATAGGGTTTGTTTCCGCTTTTTCCACGTTTTCCATTGGTGTTGTGGTTGTTACATCGGAAATTTTTGTGAGTTAATTAAAGTGACTCAGGTTTTTGAGCGCATGAAAGCGCCTTAACCGAGTGCAAGCGGGACCGCTAGATTTTCTCTTGATCGTGTACGGCATGAGCCGTGTGCTGTGGCCGCCGTTCCCTTCACAGCGAAACCGCGTTGCGAGATTCCTGTCTCAGCTGGGGCAGGATTTGCCCCTCTCCGGCAAGCGTGCTGTAACACGCAAGCCGGAGAGGCAACCGTCACCATTAACCCAACACTAGGAGAGTGCAGTATGGCGACAGTTATGTCGTTTCACTCAATCAATGAAGTACGCAAGCCCGCAGCCCAGCGGGTCCATCACAATAACAACACGTGCCCGCCGGGACGGGATATTCCGTCTTGGGAGCGCAAGCCGGGGACTGGCAATTACCGTCTGTGTCACGACTGTGAAGAACGTAATCGTCAGGGC
>JBAUCP010000343.1:0-1770 GCA_049677625.1 Occallatibacter sp.
GGGAAAGTAAGAATCCCGTAGGAAATGCACGGCGGGCGGGGCGCGGCAGAGAGCATCCAAGAAGGAGTTCAGTCCTATGGCCCTCGGTGTATTGAACAATCTGTCAGCCATCTACGCAGAGAACAACCTGAACAACACAAACAACAGCCTGCAGACGGTGCTGCAGCAGTTGTCGTCGGGTTCGCGCATCAACTCGGGCGCGGACGATGCTGCGGGGCTCTCGCTGGTGAATGGCCTGGCGGCCAACACGGCGGCGCTGACGCAGTCAGAGACCAACGCGACCGAAGGAGTGGGTCTGCTGCAGGTGGCCGATGGCGCGCTGTCGCAGGTGACGAGCCTGCTCAATCGCGCCATCACTCTGGCCACCGAAGCCTCGAACGGCACGCTGGACAGCGCGCAGGAGTCGGCAGCGAACCAGGAGTACCAGTCGATTCTGTCGGAGATCAACAACATTGGGTCGACGACCACGTACAACCAGAACCAGGTCTTCAACGGCTCGCAGGCGGGCGTTGCGATCTATACGGGCGATTCGTCTTCAACGGGCGCGTCGATCGACGACCTGTACTTTGCCAAGCTGACCTCAGCAAGCGTGGGCGATTCGGGCGGATCGGTGCAGCAGAGCGATTCGGGCGAGTTTGTGGATCTGTCACTGGACACGGCTGGATCGTTGACGACGGCGGCGCAGCAAAGCGATGCCGTTGCCGGAAGCCTGGTGTTTACGATCACCAATCCCGATGGCACGGTGAGCACGTTGACTACGTCCGCGACGACGGTGGGCGCGCTGATCTCGGAGATCAACAAAGACGGCATTCCGGGTGTGACGGCGAGCTTTACCAGCGCGGCGGCAGTGGGCGACGTGGCAGTGGCCGGCGGCGATACGGGCATCCTGCTGACGAATACCAACGCGAATGTGGCGATCGCGCTTTCAGCCGCTCCGGCTTTCGAAGACACGACCACGGTGATTACGCCGGCGGGGCTGGTGGCGAGCACGGATGCGACCACGACCATCAACTACGTGACCGCGACGGGAGGAGACCTGACCGCGGACTTGTCGGATACTAACCTGGACACGCAGGGCAACGCGCAGAACGCGGAGTCGGTGCTGAACAATGCCATTACCTACGTGGCAGCGCAGGACGGGTACATCGGCGCGCAGATCAACACGCTCAACGCGATCAGCCAGGTGATGAGCACGCAGCAGGAGAACGTGGTTTCTGCACAAAATGCGGTGCAGGCGACGGATTACGCCTCGGCGACTTCGAATATGTCGAAGTACGAGATTCTGAGCCAGACCGGCATCGCGGCGCTGGCGCAGGCCAACAGCGTGCAGCAGGAAGTAACCAAGCTCCTGCAATAAGGCTCTTGCAGTAAGCGCAAGGTTGCAGTACTTTCAAGACAACCCAGGGACGGGCCGGCGGCGAGGATTTGACCTCGCCGCCCTTCTTTTTTTGGAGCCGGGGGACACGGCGGCGAGGATCAAAATGGATGGAGCAAGTGGCCGGATGCCAGGACTTTACCTTGCGCGAGAGACCGGTGCGGGAGTGGTTTGACGAATCGGGAGCGAGCGGAGACAATAGAAGAGTTGTATTCAACCTAAAGTGGGCCTGTGGCGCAGCTGGGAGCGCGCTTCCATGGCATGGAAGAGTTCGTCGGTTCGATCCCGACCAGGTCCACCAACTCACTCAACAACTTAGCGGACACCCTCCAAATTCCTTGCCCGCATTTTGCCCGCAAATAGCAAAATCTTTCCGCGCGACGGCACTACGGTCT
>JBAUCP010000344.1:0-4816 GCA_049677625.1 Occallatibacter sp.
TCGTCCTGGTCGTTGCCGAGGCTACGTTTGGTGGCGTGCTCACGGCTATCTACGATCTATTCCGCATTGAAAACGGCAAGATCGCTGAACACTGGGACACGCTCGAAGCGATTCCACCTCGCGATCAGTGGAAAAATAGCAACGGCAAATTCTAGTTCGGTGCGAGGCAGACGAATGCTTCAAGGCATGTTTGGGCAAAGATTGGCGAAGCATTTCTCTCTGCTGGAATCTTCCTCGATCGTGCTTGGGCCCAAGGGAAATTCTCAGGTCGCGCTGACACGCATGCGCATGCCGAACGGCTTTCCCGGGCCTACCCCTCATATCCCGCCAGAAAGGGCTTTTTCGGTATCGGTGCACCTGCGTCGTCCGGACAGTATCAAGGGATGGGGAACGTGGCTCGATGGTCGCTTTCATCGTGTCACCGAATGGGACGCCGGCGGAATTCAAATATTCGACATGGAGTCGGAACCGGTCGCTCTGCGGACTTCTGGCTTTGATTCGGTGCACGTCTACATTCCGCGGTTCGTTCTCGATCGATTCAGTGACGAGAATGAGCAGACGCGGATTCGCGATTTGCACTGTACTGCAGGGACCAGAGATGACGTGATCCTTCATTGGGCTCGAACGATGCTGCCGTTCTCAGATCGGCCGCTCCAGCTCCCACGTTTGGTGATCGACGAACTGATCATGTTGTTCTGCGCACATCTGGCTCGGACATATCAAGACCGGAACAATCCCCCGGAGGTTGTCACCGGAGGCTTGGCGGTTTGGCAACAAGATCGTGCGATCGAACTACTGAGTGAACACTTGGAGGGTGACATTGCGCTTGCTGATCTTGCGGCACTATGCGGCCTTTCGCCAGGTCGTTTTATGCGCGCATTCAAGAACTCCTTCGGGGTCCCTGTTCGTCGCTATTTGCTTCATAGTCGAATTCGAGCCGCAAAGTCAGCGTTGTTGCACTCCGATAAGTCTTTACTCAAGATTGCATTGGAAGTAGGGTTCACCGATCAACCGGCGTTCAGTCGCAGCTTCCGCGAGATTGTCGGAACTTCGCCCGGGAAATGGCGAAGAGAAAACGCGCCGCTGCCGAAAGCATTTCAGCTGCCTGCCGAGGATTGAGACCACAAATGTGGACATGAGACTAGGCGCCGGCGTCATGAAGCACCGCTGAAGAGAATCAAGAACCCACCTGGTCCCCTCACGTGAGTCGACCGAAAGCTACAAAATGCGACATGTTCAATCAAGACAAGGCTTGAAATCTTCTAAAACAATGGAATTCGTAGAGTAAGCCCAATATGGTTCTCGAGGGGGCGCGCTCACGCTGGTACCTGCCATGAAGCCCTAGTTTGCCCCCAGTGCAGTCTCCAGCCTGGCGATGCGTAGCTCATTCGGAGGGAATGGCGGACCTAGTGCAGGCAGCTATCAGGAACTTGGGAAAGAACGTGAACGGGTCGACGAGTTCGGACCCCGACCTCCGAGCCACAATAGAGCTTGTCCCCGAACTGGCCTGGTGCAGTCGTCCCGATGGTTCAGTCGAGTTCACGAACGCTCGTCTGTACGACTACACAGGACTATCCCCTCAAGAGGCAAAGGGTTCGGGATGGAAAGCGGCCATTCATCCGGAAGATTTGGTGGGTTTGACAGAAAAATGGGATGCGCTCCGGAACCTTCGCAAACCCGGGCAACGCGAAGTGAGATTGCGGCGTTCTGACGGTACTTTTCGTCGATTCTTGCTTCGGTGCCAGCCTCTTCGTGATAGTACGGGTTCGGTGGTTCGATGGTACGGAACCGCGGTTGATAACGAGAACCGCAAGCAGACAGAAACTTTGTGGATCGCAGAAAAGCAAACGCTCGCAATGATTGCGAACGACGCGAACCTCAGAGACATCTTGAATCGTCTTTGCTCCTGCATCGATTGTCAGGTCTGGCCATCAGTGACCACGGTGATGCTGATGGATCGGGACGGCACGCGCCTCTGGCACGCTGGCGGACCTCTGGCTCCACCGGGATGGATTCGCACAATTAACCCAGTACCGGTCGCAGCGGGTAGCGGTCTATGTGGCACTGCAGCGTTTTTGAAATCGAGAGTCGTCGTCAATGACGTTGCCACGGAGCCGAACTGGCGGGATGAATATCGCGAGATAGCCATCAGGAGTGGTATTCGCGCAGCATGGTCTGCACCGATTCTGTCCAAGGACAACCGCGTGCTTGGCACCTTCGCGCTTTACTGTCCCCGTCCTCGGGTGCCGACAGAGTCAGATCTCGGGTTGATCGAAGCTGCGGGGCGCATCGCTCTAATCGCGATTGAACGCCAACGATCACAGGAAGCGCTCAAAGAGGCTCTGGAGGAGGTCCAGAAGTCGGAGGCCAAGCTTAGGCTGGTGATCGATACAATTCCAACCATCGCGTATTGCAATTTGCCTGACGGTACGAATGAGTTCTCGAATAGACAGTGGGAGAAGTACACCGGTCAGACTTCTGAAGAATCGAGCGGCTGGGGATGGCAAGCTTGCATCCATCCTGAGGACTTGCCGCAGGTACTGGATAAATGGTCGGAGTTGCGGGCGACAGGTGAACCAGGCGAGGCTCAAGCACGTCTTCGCCGGCATGATGGAGTGTTTCGCTGGTTTCTCTTTCGAACTCAACCATTGCGCGACGAGAATGGCAAGATCGTCAGGTGGTATGCGGCAAGTTTTGACATTCATGACCTTAAGCAAACGGAAGAAAAGTTGCGAGAAGATGAACGCGATCTGCGGCGAATTACCGATGCCATTCCGCAGACAATTGTCGTCGTAGATCCGAGGGGCGTTCCTCTCTATGCGAACCAGGCGATGCTCGACTATACGGGGCTCTCGGCCGAAGATGTTCTCACTTCCAGCTTTCGTGAACGTTTCTCTCATCCTGACGGTCTCGAAAAGCTCAAAGAACAACGGGCGGCCGGTATCTCGCGCGGACTTCCGTTCGAACTAGAACATCGAGCACGGCGGAAGGACGGGGAGTATCGTTGGTCCCTGGTTCGATTCAATCCATTCCGTGATGAGGCCGGTCGCGTCGTTCGCTGGTATGCGACGGGAACTGACATCGATGATCGAGTTAAAGCTGAAGAGAGGACACACAACGAGAACCAAGCATTGCGAGAGCAGATCGATCGGGACTCGATGTTTGAGGATATTGTGGGTTCCTCCGAAGTCCTTCGCAAGGTCCTCCGCCACGTGACGAAGGTGGCGCTTTCCGACTCCACAGTTCTGATTCTGGGTGAAACCGGCACAGGAAAAGAATTAATCGCGCGCGCCATTCACAAGCGATCCACGCGCGCGTCACGGGCATTTATCGGGGTCAACTGTGCTGCCATCCCGCCATCACTGATAGCTTCCGAGCTTTTTGGCCACGAAAAGGGAGCCTTTACCGGTGCGACACAACGTCGCTTGGGTCGCTTCGAGTCGGCGAGTGGCGGAACCCTGTTTCTGGACGAAGTGGGCGACCTGCCCCTGGATATCCAAATTGCTCTCCTAAGAGTGCTGCAGGAGCGCGAAATCCAACGCGTCGGCGCTAACGCCGCAATTTCCGTTGACGTGAGAGTCTTGGCGGCTACTCATCGGGACTTGGATGCGCTCGTGGCCGAAGGTCGGTTTCGCGAAGACCTGCTCTATCGCTTGAATGTCGTACCCATTCTTGTGCCTTCGCTGCGCGACCGAGCAGATGATCTTCCTTTACTTGTCGAATACTTCATCGCGCGTTTCGGAAAGAAGGCCGGCAAGAAGTTCCGGGCAATCGACGACAAAACGCTCAATCTGTTCCGAGCTTATGGTTGGCCCGGCAACGTCCGCGAGCTGAAGAATGTAATCGAACGGGCCGTCATTCTCAGCGAGGGTGACGTTTGTTCCGTGGACGAGACTTGGCTCAAGCGCCAGTCACCTCAAGCGACAGCTAATCCAGCATTTGCGCTCAACGGTTTGCTGCATAAGCAGGAGAAGGAAATGATTGAGGCGGCGCTGGCAGAGAGCCAGGGCCAGGTATCGGGATCGACGGGTGCGGCAGCCAAGTTGGGACTTCCTACGAAGACCCTCGACTCAAAAATCAAACGCTTAGGAATTAACAAGTATCAGTTCAAGGTCCCCAGCCAATGAACCAGTCGTGTGAACTCATGTGCTCGCGGATGCATGTTTTCGACTCTTCTTCCCAGGCCATCTCCAGTTCCTTTCCTTCCCAAAAGGAAATCCTGAAAATTCAGGACTAGTGGCAATCAAATGTCCCGTCCTTTCATGGACTTGAGAACGGCCCCTCGCTTGCCATTACAGCAGTGCCGTCTGGCGCCGGAAGAGTCGACGCCAAAGATGGACTGTGGGGAGAACAATGAATCAGAGCGAAGCGAAAAACAAGGAACGTGTCCTCGAAGCATTCGACGCACTGTTCAACAGGCGCGACTATGCCGCGGCCGAGAGGTTCTGGTCGCCCAACTACATCCAACACAGCGCCCATATTCCTCCCGGCCGTGACGGCCTCTTCAATCTCACCAAGGCCTCGCCCCCGTCGCTTAGCTATGAGCCGGGCCTGATTCTTGCGGGTGGCGACTATGTCATCGTTCATGGCCGATTCTCCAACATCGGGCTGCCAGCGAACTGGATCGCCGCGGACATCGTTCGCCTGGAGGATGGAATTCTCGTCGAGCACTGGGATGTCATTCAGGACGAAGCAACACGTGAAGCTTCCAAGAGCGGCCTTCCGATGTTTGGTGAGAAGTTTCCTGACTAGGCACAGTCCTCCTCTCAGTTTAAGAAAGCGTCCTCAGAACAGTTTCAGATCACCCGCGACATCC
>JBAUCP010000345.1:0-4618 GCA_049677625.1 Occallatibacter sp.
ATCAAAGCCGGCGATCCGGTGACCGCGGAAGTCACCGTGACCAACACCGGCAGCCGCGCCGGCGATGAAACAGCCCAGCTCTATCTCATCTTCCCCAGCGTCCCCGGCGCTCCGCTGCGTGCGCTGCGTGCATTTGAGCGCGTCCATCTTGAAGCCGGCGCATCGCAGCGCGTGCACTTCGAGTTGAAGCCGCGCGACATGAGCATGGTCACAGAAGACGGCGTGCCCATCGTCGCCGAAGGCGCGTACACGGTTTCGGTTGGTGGCGGCCAGCCAGATACGGGCGTGCAAGTGCTTACCAGCCACTTTCAGGTAGAGAACACGTTGACCCTGCCCGAATAGTAACGCTCGGGGCAGGCGAGCCTCAGTCCAGTTTCGGGTGCAACCTTTCAAATCCCGTCGCCTGCTGATACGCCCCGGCAAACGCGGCCAGCTTCGCCTCCTGATAATGCCCGGCCAGAAACGTAAGCGAGACCGGCGTACCCGGCCCGCCAATGTCATCATGGTCGCCGTCGTCAATTTTGGGCGGCGTAGGCGCGTCGGCCCCGCGCAGCCCGTTGGGCAGAATCAGCGCAGGATGGCCGCTGAGATTGGTGGCAGTCAACTGCGCATCGGTCGAGGGCGTCACAATGATGTCCACCTGCTCGAAGAGCGCCGCCATCTGCCGCACCGCCAGCGTGCGCGCGCGGTTGGCCTGGATGTACTCGACCGCCGGATAGAACCGCGCGATGCGAAAATCGTTGGGCCAGTCTTCAGGGCCCTGCTCGGTCAGCAGCTTGTCGCGGCCGGAGCGGGTCAGGTCGTCGAAGGCCGCCGCGGCCTCAGCCGTGAGCAGCGGAACCATCGCGTCCCATGGCAGCTTGGGCAGCTCGACGGGAACCAGGTTCACGCCCAGATCGCGCAGTTTGTCCAGCGCGGCCTGCTCGTAGCGCCGGTCGTAGTCGCGCCGGGCGCGGCCGGCCTGCTTGTCGGCGTTGCGCTCTTCGCGTTTCTTTTTGTCCTCGGCTGACTCGCCGGCCTTGGCTTCTTTGAGCTTGAGCGCAGGCTGCGGATCGAACTCGCTCTTCAGATAGCCGATGCGAAGCTGACGCCAATCGACATTCGCAAATGGCGCGAAGTCGATTGCGGCCGCTGACAGGTCCTTACCGTCCGGTCCGCTGATCGCTTCGAGAATGAGAGCGCAATCGTCGACGGATCGCGCAATCGGGCCGAGCTTATCCATCGTCCAGCTCAGCGCCATGGCGCCGGTGCGCGGCACGCGCCCGAAGGTGGGTCGCAATCCCGTCGTTCCGCAGCGCGTGGAAGGAGAAGAGATGGAGCCCAGCGTCTCCGAGCCGATTGCAAAGCCCACGCACCCCGCGGACACTGCGCTTGCCGAGCCCGCCGACGAGCCGCTCGATCCCTGCACCGGATTCCACGGGTTCCGCGTCCGCCCGCCAAACCATTTGTCGCCCATGGCCAGCGCGCCCAGTGTCAACTTGGCCACCAGCACCGCGCCAGCTGCGTCCAGCCGCTCAACCACCGTCGCATCCTCATCGAAGCTCTGATGCTCGAACCCACCCGCGCCCCACGTCGTGGGATAGCCCTTTACCGCCAGCAGATCCTTCGCTCCCCAGGGAATCCCATGCAGCGGCCCGCGATATTTTCCTGCTGCAATCTCTTCGTCGGCCTTTTTCGCCTGCGCCAGCGCGCGCTCTTCCGTGAGCGTAATCACGAAGTGCAGCTTCGAGTCATAGCGCTTCAGTCGTTCGAGGTACATCTGTGTAAGCGCAAGCGAAGTGAATCTGCGCGCGCGAAGCAGCAGGGACATTTCCAGAATCGTAGCGAAAGCGAGGTCTTCGATCTTTCGATATTGCTCTGTTTCAGGTATCCCCTTTAGAATGCTCACCGACTGAATGTCATTCTTCGCTTCATCGCAAGGTCGTCTTTCTCTTGTTGTCGGTAGCTCGGCTTTTGCCGCCGGCAGCGGATGAAACACAAATGCCGGCGGCACACCATTCGGCAGCTCCAGCTTGCGGATCGCCTTCATGGAACCGTTCTGATCCACCAGGCCGTCAATCATCATCTGCTTCTGATCCGCCGGGAGCGGCCCAAGGCCGGCAAGAATCGCAGCCTGGTCGATCATCTCCGCAGTGATCGTCGGCGGCTTCGACTGGTCGGTGCCCCCAGCGTCCTGCGCCTGTACGGCAAGCGTGTAAAGAATTCCCGGCAGCAGCGGCGAAGCGATGCCCGCGCGCGTGCAAGCATTCAAGAAACTGCGGCGATTCAGAGTCATGCGCAAACTATAGCTGATGCAACTGCCGCACTTGTCATTTTTTATACCGGGCAGAGAAACAGCTCACCAGCGCAAGAACTGCCAAGAAGCAGCGCCGCAAGCAGGAACCGCACGGGTGTCTTCATGTGGGCATGGTAAACCGCAGCTTCGAACGCTGCCAGCCCAAAATAAACGGCCGCACAGACAGCCGAAAATTTCTGCT
The DNA here is from genome assembly GCA_049677625.1 of Occallatibacter sp. Lineage (GTDB taxonomy): Bacteria > Acidobacteriota > Terriglobia > Terriglobales > Acidobacteriaceae > Telmatobacter. The sequence goes on from JBAUCP010000345.1 coordinate 2,478, forward strand.
TGACATATTCCGATATAAGAATGTATTGTTCTCCTCATGGCACGAGCTGCAACCACTTCCGATGCCTTCAACGCTATCGCCGAGCCGCGCCGGCGCGAGATACTGACCTATCTCGCGCTCAGGGAACGGCAAGTTGGCGAGATCGTTTCCGCAGTCGGGCTCGATCAGCCCTCCGTTTCCAAGCACCTGGGCGTGCTGCGCGAGGTGGGCCTGGTGCACGTGCGGCGCAACGGCCGCCATCGGCTCTACCGCACCAACGCTGAGGCCATCCGCCCGCTGCATGAGTGGACGCGCACCTTCGAGCGCTACTGGCAGCACACGCTGGACCGTGTGAAGCAGCGCGCCGAGGCGCAGATGAAGAGCAAACCCGAATCCGATCGTAATTCGCACAAGGAGAAACCATGATGTTGACCGCACCCGACGTTGAAAGCCTCTCACTGCTGGTGGAGCAGGAGATCCACGTCAACGCGCCGCTCGATGTAACCTTCGAGGCGCTTCTCGAACAGCTCGGCCCGATGAACGAAACGCCGGACGGAACTCCGTTGGCGCTCAAGATCGAGCCCTGGCCCGGCGGGCGCTGGTTCCGCGACCTGGGCAACGGCAACGGCCACTTCTGGGCCAATGTTCAGGCCATCAAGCGTCCCACGCTGATTGAGTTCAGCGGGCCGCTGTTCATGTCCCAGCCCGTCGCCAACAACGTGCAGTACCGCCTGAGCGCATCGGGCGAGGGAACGCTCATCAAATTTCGTCACCATGGCTTCGGCCTGGTGCACGAGGATCACAGGAAGGGCGTCAACGCCGGCTGGAGCCACATGAACCAGAAAATCCGTGAGCGCGCCGAGAAATCACGCTGATTTGCGCTCGCCTGCACCGCATACTCACACCTTGCATTGAAGGAGAATCACCATGCTCATTACACAATCCGCCTCTATCGCTGAATCGATGCTTGCCGAGTTCGAGACCCAGGCGCCCGTCACGCGCAGGTTCCTGGAGCGCCTGCCCGAAGACAAGCTCACCTGGAAGCCGCACGAAAAGTCGATGACCGCCGGACAGCTTGCGTATCATATTGCCTCAGTGCCCGCGGGAATCCTTCGCTTCGTTGAGAACAATCCGGCGCAGGCTCCTGCAGGCTTCAATTTTCCGCAGCCCGCGAACCTTCAGGAGATCCTCGACACCTTCGACAAAACCGTCGCAACGGTGAGCGAGAGACTGCCCAGGTTCGACGACGCAGCCATGGCCGAAACCTGGCGCATGGAAGCTGGCGGCCGTGAGGTTTTTGCTCAGCCGCGCGGCGGCTTTCTGCGCGACGTGATGCTGAGCCACTGGTACCAGCATCGTGGCCAGTTCAGCGTCTATCTGCGCCTGCTCAACGTCCCCGTGCCGGCAAGCTGGGGCCCCAGCGCCGACGAGCCGCCGCCATTCTTGTAAAGCGTCGGGCCATTCATGCCGGGTGCCCCATCCTTTTCGCGTTCTTAAGCGAAAAGGGTGGGAAAGTACAAACCTCAATCGCGAACCACGCGTATGCGCAACAGGAAGACTTTATGTGTCCCGTATGCATTGCGACCGCAGCAGTCATTGCCGGCAGCGCCACCGGAACCGGCGGCCTGACAGCGTTTGTCAGCCGCCGGATTCTCAGGCGCAAAGCGACGGTCACGAATTCAAGCAGCGAAAAGGAGAGTGAAGATGGCAACCGTGATAGCAGAAGCGAAGCACTCGAAGGTGGTGCCGCACGCGGAGTGGATTGCGGCCCGGAAGGAATTTCTCGCTAAGGAAAAAGAGTTCACCCGGCTGCGCGATGAGCTCAGCCGCCAGCGCCGCGAGCTGCCCTGGGAAAAGGTAGAGAAGCACTACGAGTTTGAAGGGCCCGGCGGCAAAGTCGCGCTCGCCGATCTCTTCGGCACGCGCAGCCAGCTTGTCATCTACCACTTCATGCTCGGTCCAGGCTGGAAAGAAGGCTGCCCCAGCTGCTCCTACCTGGCCGATCACTTTGACGGCGCCGCACTTCACCTGGCCAACCGCGACGTAACCCTGGCCGTGGTTTCGCACGCGCCGTTCGCGGAGATTACCCCGTTCAAAGAGCGCATGGGCTGGCGCTTCCACTGGTACTCGTCCTTCGCGAGCGATTTCAACTACGACTACCA
>JBAUCP010000346.1:0-3775 GCA_049677625.1 Occallatibacter sp.
CCGCAAGCGTCAAGCGTGCACTGGCAAACGATGTAACTGTCTGCGGCGAAAATGAGCCGGTAGCTTATGTTACCGAGTACTTCCTGGGCGATGGAGTTACAACCCAGTTCTATCTTGCGGCCGATCCATATGCTCCGGCAGCATCCAAGTCCACGATCATCAGCGAGCTTTTCAACGAGCCGCAAATTAACCAGGGCCTGTGGGCCGCCTCAGGCGGACCGGGTTATCTCACTCTCGGCGCGGGCGGACTTGCCATGAACGGCGGCAACGGGATTGATGGGCAGACACTGCTTACATGGCTGGATCCCGTGGAAATGGGCGCCACACTGCTGCTTGAAGCCGTGGGTGTAACTCTGTCTCCAGGTAGCACAGGTATCCTGGCCGGTTTCTTCACCGGCCTTGAAACTGCGGCCGGGTGCACTGCGGGCCTTCAGGTAACTGCGCACATCGGCACCGGGGCAGTTACGGTGCAGCCGCTCATTCAGGGCACGCCCGACGGATCGACATTCTCCATTAATCCGGCCAATCAGTACACGCTCCGCGTTCGCGTCAACTGCCCTGAGTGTGAACGGGCCGGCGCGATTTATTACTCATTCGGAGACAGCGGAGCCATTACGGCGGGCGGAGAGTGGGTTCTTGGTCCCGGCAAGATCCAAATCGAGATTCAGGAGTTTGTAAGTGGCGTGGGCGCGACGCCAGTGACTCTTTACGATGGCGCTATCGCCAATCTGCCCGGAAGCTGCACGGTGATAGCCGCCAGCAGCATCAACCTGATTGGCGCCATGCGCGCATTTAACCTGGCCAATTTGGGCTCCGGCTGGGTGGTGAGCACTCCGCCGGGCGGGGGCCCGTACACGCGCCGCGTGGGCACCACTGCGGAAGCTGCCGAGTGCCACCTGGAGCGAACCGGCAAGCTTGTGTTTTATACCGGATATGCGCCGGTGTCGGGCGAGCAGGTTGCTGTAAGTTATCGCACCATCGGCAGGGCCGTAGGGCGGGCAGTCAATGCGGCAAGCCAGGCTGCCTTAGCGGCGGCAGGCTCGCCGTCCGTTGCGGCGTGGATCGGCTCGGTCACCAGTCCTCTGGCGCGCAGCTCAGCGGATTGCCGCAATGCCGCGCTGGTGATGGAGCAGGCGGCGGCCAGCGTGAGCGCACTCTGGAGCGGCACTTACAAAGGGACGCGCGCCAGCTTTGCCGCAGACGTTTGGCCAGGCGACGCACTGCTGCTGAATGCTCCATCGACTGACCTCGATACTCAGGTGGTAGTGAGAACGGTCAAAGTGAGTTATACGGCGAGTTATCCTGACTTAGTAGAATACGATATCTCCTTTGCGAATGACTGGGCCGACGATCTGGCCGTCAAGACCAGCAGCACAGTCCCGGCAAATGCCTGGCTGCCTGCGCTCATTGCGCCTACACTGCTCGCCAATCTGAACAGCCTTACTGTAACTACGCTGAGCGGCAGCTCGGTAACCATCAACACCGGCGTCTCGCCGCCCACCGGTGGAGGCTTCGAGGTTCGTCTACGGGATTTTGCCTTCATGGCAGGAGAAGACCCGACGCTGGTGATGCGCAGTTCGTCGTCCACCCTGACTTTCTCGCGGGTCTCGGCGGCCGATCGCTTTTATATCCGGATGTATGACGGATCTACCCCGCCGAATTATTCCGAGTTCTCAACCGCCTTATTCATCAACCTGCCGCTATAGCATTTTGTGGAATTGCTGTAATCGGGTGAATTGAGTAGCCGGCAACAATGCAAGCGCCCATGGAGTCGAAGTGGATGCGGATGATGAATGAATTCGAAGCGCAGGTGCTCAGCGATCTAAGCGTGCTGAAGACGCAGATGACCGGCCTGATGGGCGACGGCAACGGCGGGCGCCTTGCAGAGCTGGAGCGGCGCATGGATCACCACGAGCAGAGCTGGCAGCGGGCGCGGGGATTTCTGGCTGCCGTCAGCGTGGTGTTTGCCGTGGTCGAGGTGGCCTTCGAGGCGTGGCGCCGGCGTTGAGTTTGCCGCCGGAAGCAATCGATCTGCAGTCCGTGCGCGTTTGCATTTCCACCAGGTTCGTTTTCTGCGGCCTCGTATAATCACCCCATGGACGAACAACCGCTGGTAGGCGTGGTGATGGGCAGCAAGAGCGACTATGAGGTGCTCTCGGCAGCCGTAGAAATTTTGCGCGCGCTCAAAATCCCTCATGAGGCGCGCATCGTCAGCGCGCATCGTACTCCTGACTGGCTTTTTGAATACGCCTCCACGGCACGCGGGCGCGGATTGCGCGTAATCATCGCGGGAGCCGGCGGCGCGGCGCACCTGCCCGGAATGCTGGCGGCAAAGACGCTGGTTCCGGTGCTCGGCGTGCCAGTGCCGGCCACGCAATTGAATGGGCTCGATTCACTGCTGTCGATCGTGCAGATGCCGAAGGGCGTTCCCGTAGGCACGCTGGCAATCGGCAAGCCCGGCGCGGCCAACGCGGCTCTGCTTGCGGCGGAGATTCTAGCCGCGGCCGATGCGGCGCTCTACGAGCGATTGTCAGCATGGCGTGAATCGCGCACACACGAAGTGCTGGGTGAGACGCTGAACGAGGAGCTGCCTGGGTGAGCTCCGATTCTCGACCAAAGCCGGAAGCGGTTCTGCCCGGAGGCTTGCTGGCCATCCTGGGCGGCGGCCAGTTGGGACGCATGATGGCCATGGCCGCGCGCACCATGGGCTACCGCGTGCGCGTGATGGACCCGGAGCCGGCCTGCCCCGCGAGCTTCGTTGTGAACGAAACCATCGTCGGCCGCTGGGATGACGTGGACGCGGCGCGGCGACTCGCAACAGGCGCAGACGCGGTCACTCTGGAGATCGAGCAGATCGGCGTGGATGCGCTGACTGAAGTGGCGCGCATTGCTCCGCTGCGCCCCGGCGTCGAGCCCATCCGCATCATCCAGGACAAGACGCTGCAGAAGACCTGGCTCGCCGAGACTGGATTCCCTGTGGGGCCGTTTCGCGTTGTGCGCAGCGAAGCGGAACTGCACGATGCGGTGCAGGCGCTCGGCGGTCATGTTTTTTGAAGGTCGGCCGCGGCGGATACGACGGGCGCGGCCAGGCGCGCATCGGTCCTGGCGCTGCGCGCGGCCTTGGCTTTGGAGAAGTTTGGCGGGAACTCGGAGAGCGGCCATGCGTCGCTGAGCAGGCGCTGGAGCTGGACTACGAGATCAGCGTCATGGCCGCGCGCAATCCCTCAGGCGAAGTGCGCACGTATCCCGCGGCACGCAATCATCATGAAAATCAGATCCTGGCTTGGAGTGTGCTGCCTGCCGGCGTGCCGCAAGAGCTAGAATCACGCGCCGAAGTGCTGGCCGCAGCGATGGTGGCTAAACTCGGCATCGAGGGACTGCTGTGCATCGAGTTTTTCGTCACGCGCCAGGGCGAGCTGCTGGTAAACGAGCTTGCGCCGCGGCCGCACAACAGCTATCACCAGAGCGAGCGCGGATGCGTGACCAGCCAGTTTGAGCAGGCCGTGCGCGCCGTGTGCAATCTGCCGCTGGGCTCGACGGAGCTGATTACTCCCTGCGCAATCGTGAATCTGCTTGGCGATGTGTGGCTGGATGGAGAGCCCGATTTTGCCGCGGCGCTCGCAGTGCCCGGCGTGCGGCTGCACCTTTACGAAAAGCACACGCCGCGCGCGGGACGGAAGATGGGGCATTTGTCTGCGACAGGAGCTACGCCTGAGGAAGCCCTGGAACGCGTGCTGGAAGCCAAGCGGCGGTTGCATTAAGGCAGGCCCAGGTC
>JBAUCP010000347.1:0-9347 GCA_049677625.1 Occallatibacter sp.
GAACTTCTGGCACGACATTTCCTGGAGAAGCTGGCGGATTCGGAGGCGACAGCCACGAAGTTGCTGTCGCCGCCAGCGCTCCGGAGGTTGTCGGCGTACGACTGGCCTGGCAACGTTCGCGAGTTGATGAACGTTTTGCAGCGCGCGGTCGTGCTCGCGCCTGGTTCGCTGATTCTACCCTCGCATATCGTTCTTTCTACCAGCGATTCCTTTCATGGCGAGAACGCCTCGGCGAATTTCCGAAGCGCCCGGTCGAATGCGATCGCCGCGTTCGAGCGGCAGTATGTTCAGGAGATTCTGCAACGCCACCACGGCAACATTACGCACGCCGCCCGGGAAGCGGGCCAAGATCGCCGCGCCTTCGGCAGGCTAGCCAAGAAATATAACTTCGACAGCAAAGCCTGACCGGCTACGAATCACTCTACATTCAACTGTCAAGACCAAGCTCCCACTCGAACTCGGCGCCCATTCGGTGCGCTTTTCGCGGCGTCGAAGCACTGCATCCGTATATTGATCCACTCGATTGCGAGCTTTTCCGTTGCCAGCCTTTCGTCCCATGCGCCAGCCGGGTCAATTTCGTCCCACTGCCGGGTCAATTCGAGCGCGCCTCCCGTTCTTCCTTACAGCACATCGACTTGAGCGCTGCTTTGAGACGCGCAAGGAAAAAGTGCGGCGCTGCTCCGTCCCGGTCAAATGTTGGTGACGGACCTGAGATTCTTCGCCTTGCACCCTAATTTCAGCAGGATAGACAGAACCGCGGTTCGGAGACGCAAATGCTAAGACAGGTTTGCAACTGTCGGTAAAGGAGTGCCTCTGGTTGGCGCGCAAGAAATCAACTCCGTCGGCAAAACTGGCGAAAGAGATCTTGAGTTACTTTCTGCGAAACCCCAAAGCGGCAGACAGCCTGGAAGGAGTGACGCACTGGCGATTGTTGGAGGAGAGAGTGCACCGGCAACTTGAAGACACCGACCAGGCGCTGGAGTGGTTGGTTCAACACAACTTTCTGGTAAGGGTCGCTTCCGCGTGGACAGAAGCAGTTTACAAGCTCAATGAGGAGACCCGCTCCGAGGCCGAGCATTTTCTGGGCAAGACCAAGAAAGGCGGGCGCAAGCCGCGCCCAGCGTAGCGACCGAGCCATGGCGACCTATGAAGCGATTGCGGCGACCTGCGAGGCGGTGGTGAGGCTGCTCCGCTCCAACTACGACCCCACCAACTTCAACGGCGCGCTTCTGGATTTTCAGGTGTACGTGGCCAACGACTTTACGATGCCCATGGAAGAGGGGGTTTCGGTGTTTCTGTACAGGATCTATCAAAACGGCACAAACCGGACTCCGGCCGGACGCCTGCTCCCGAATGGGACCAGAGAGTCGACCCGCCTGCCGCTGGATCTTCATTTCCTGCTGACCGCCTGGGCCAAGAAGGCATCGCTGCAAAACGAAATTGCCGGCTGGATGATGCGCGTGATGGAAGACAATGCAACTCTTCCGGCCAGCATTCTGAATGCATACCAGCCCAATGTCTTCCATCAGGATGAGGGGGTGGATGTGACTTTCACCGAGCTCAGCGTGGAAGACATGTTTCGCGTGTGGGAGACCATGATCGGCCATGTATACCAGCTTTCCGTGCCTTACCAGGCGCGCATGATCGAGATCGAATCGCTGGCCACAATCGCGCCGGATGGCGGGGCAATTCAAAACCGCACATCCGACATGCGCAGGCTCAGCGCGTAATCTCCGGTTGCAAGTGACATTGCAATGCAGGTTGTCGAGGAACGAGTGATGGCGTCTACAGGTCCGGGAATCCGTCTGGAGCAGCCCAACGTGTTTACGGTGCTGGGCATCCAGTTCTGGGATCAGATATCGGACCAGCCGATCACCGATAGTCTCAGCGTGACGGCGCAACTGCACGGCACGGATTATCCGCAGATCCCGGCGTTTCGCACCGCCTCGGGCGCGTATGCGTTTCAGGGACTGCCCTGTCTGCACGGCATCGAGTATCCCTCCAGCGGAGTGCAGGGTCCATCGAGCCCGCAAAACACTTTTACTTTCGTCATTACAGTTTCAGACTCCCTGCAACGCTTTCTTCCCACGCTTTTTGCGGTCGACCTTCCCTTGAGCTATCCGGGACTCTTCCTGAGCAAGGATGCCGGCAGTCCTTCAGTGGGAGCACGCGCTTATCTGTTTACGGCTCCAACGCGTCCCGCGGCCACAGGCACAAGCGTCATCCGCGCCGATCTCTGGGATCGCGATCAGAACCAGGCTGCCGCGTTTGCCGCGCTACAGGTGTCCGTCGGCGGCCAGGAGTGGACCGGCATCGCGGACGATCAGGGCCGGGTGCAGGTCCAATTCCCTTCACCGCCGTTGCAGAGTCTCAGCCTGGGATCTCCGCCGGGCAGCGGTCAAGGTCCCACGTCGTCGGTGAGCTGGCCCATCCAGGTAAGCGTGCTGTATGAGCCGGCCCAGTTGCGCTTCCTTTTGCAGAATGTGCCCAACGCAGCGTGGCCATGGAACAGCACGCCCAGCCTGAAGAGCATTCTTGACGCGCAGCAGCCTGCTCTCATCTGGCAGCAGCAGGCCGGCCCTGCCGTGCCGTATTGGGCCGGGACGCTGCATTACGGCGCCCCGCTTATCGTGAGGACCGCGCTAACCGATCCAACGCAGATTTCTTCGGTTCTGATGATCTCGCAAAACACTTCGCCCTAACCAAGGAGGCATTCCATGCCTGAGTATCTGGCACCCGGCGTATATGTCGAGGAAATTGATTTCAGTGCCAACAGTATTGGCGGCGTCAGCACCAGCATCACGGGCTTTATCGGCCCGACGCTGTTCGGTCCGCCTTATGGAGTTCCGGAACTCCTTACCAGCTACGCCAATTTTGAGACCATTTACGGTGGACTCGACCCATTGCAGTTTGAAGACGCCGGGGAAGAGACCGTCAATTACATGGCCCAGGCCGTGCGAGCCTTCTTCCAGAATGGCGGGCAGCAGTTGTATGTGGTGCGGACATTCTCATCTGTGCCGCGAGGCATGGAGGAAGAGGAATCCGGCCAGGTCTATGTCCCCTACAGCACCCAGTGCTGCGCCTCGGCAACCATACCGGATACTTCTTCCAGTCCCTCGGTCCAATCCATTCCGCTCTTTGCCAGATATCCGGGGAGCATCTGTGGTGACGGAAACCTGTTCCTGACCTTTACTGTATACGCCGGTCAAAACGTGCTTTCGGGCACACCGCATAATCCCCTGCTACCTTCCGGTCCAAAGGATCCCGTGCTTTTGGGCGTCAACAACTATGACACGGTGTGGATTTCACAGAATGAATCCTCTCCGCCGGCGGTAGGGCTTTATTGGGCTGAGAAGTATCTCAATCCCCTGACCCAGCAGTGGGACTGGCAATTTCATCCCGAGTCCAATAGTGCCATTCCTCCTCCACCCCTGCAATTGTCGGCCCTGCAACCCGCCCAAACAGGAATCGCCGGGGATGTCGTCAAGGTGGTAACGATCTCCGTCGAGGTGGACTTTCAAGGCGCATTCCCCAGGTCGATTGTCTACGACAACCTCACGTTCCATCCGCCTTCGCCCACATCTCTCTCCACATTTTTTGCGCTCACGCCCAGTTCGCGCTCCCAGGCCCTCACAGTGCCGATTGTCTTTGATCCGCAGAATCAATTTACCGACGGACCGACGATCGCGAGGATCATGCTGACGCAGCCGCGCAGCCAGCCCGAGTTAGGACGATTGAAGAGGCTCCTGGGCTACGGAACGCTCGGCAGCCCGCCGGTCCCGAACCCGTTCACGGATCTGTCCATTCTGGGCACCCTCAATTGCCCGCAACTCGCCAACTCTGACCGCCAGTTTCAGGTGGCGCTGACCGGCGGCCTGGATGGTTATTGGCCAACTCCGCGGTACTACGAAGGGGACGATTCGGACCCCACCGCGAAGACGGGCTTGGAGGCGTTCGAAGACCTGACCGATATCTCCATTGTTGCCGCGCCTGGTTCAACGGCCGCGAACACAGCGTTGGATCCGGATCTCGACATGGCCGACAAACTGACGATTGCCGGCCTGCTGATTACGCATTGCGAGCAGATGCGCTACCGGGTCGCGATCCTCGACTCGATCAACGGCCAGGATCTGACTGACGTCAGTCAGTACCGCGGCCAGTTGGATTCCGAGTATGCGGCGCTCTATTACCCGTGGGTGCGGATCGTGGATCCGGTTACCGAAAACGAAATCAACCTGCCGCCCAGCGGGTTTGTTGCCGGGCTCTATGTGGCCAACGACATCGCTGTCGGAGTGCATAAGGCGCCCGCCAACATGGTGGTCGATCTGGCCATCGGTTTTGAGCTCATGCTGAACAAGGCGCAGCAGGACGTCCTGAATCCGCTGGGGATTGACTGCTTCCGGTTCTTCGAAGGGCGCGGATACCGGCTGTGGGGCGCGAGGACGATCAGCTCCGACTCCGAATGGATGTATGTAAACGTGCGCCGTTACTTCTGCTACCTGGAACATTCCATCGATCTGGGCACGCAGTGGGTGGTTTTCGAGCCCAATAGCCAGGCGCTGTGGGCGAGGGTGGCGCAGTCGGTGTCGGATTTTCTCTACAGCGAATGGCAGGCCGGGCACCTTATGGGCACCAAGCCGGAACAGGCCTACTTTGTGAAGTGCGATCAATCCACCATGACGCAGAACGATTTGGACAACGGGCGTCTGATCTGCGTGATCGGAGTGGCCCCGATCTATCCCGCGGAGTTTGTGATCTTCCGGATCGGCCAGTGGGCGGGCTCACAGGCTTCTTGAACCATGACTCGCCGAAGAGTCGGAAAGGAAACTTGCTATGGCGGTGCAGCGCGCTCGTCCTTATAGCCAATTCAATTTCATGGTTCTGATCGGCACGGACAACGGTCAGGGCGTGAATGCCGGCTTTCAGGAGGTCTCTGGCCTGGGAACGGAGATTCACATCGCCGAGTATCGCGCCGGCAACTGGGCGGACAATTCCCCGATCAAGGTCAACGGTTCGTACAAGATTCCGGATGTCTCGTTGAAGCGCGGCGTGATCGGCGAGCTGAGCCTGCTGCATGCCTGGCTCAAAGCCGTTCGAGACGGCGGCAACGACACCAGCGTGCTGCTACCGGTGGTGATCAATCTTATGAGCGAGGACCGGACAACGGTCGTTCAGACCTGGACGCTCACCAACGCCCGTCCCATGAAGTACACCGGGCCTTCGCTGACCGGCAAAGGTACCGATGTCGCCATCGAAGAGCTGGTTCTCGCCTCAGAACACATTGAGGTGACCTAAAGAGCGATCATGACTACCCGGCTGCCAGGCGTCTATTTCGAAACGGTCGTGCCCCCGGTCACGGGCGCACTGCCGCGCATGGACATTGCGGCCTTCGTGGGCTTCGCGCCCTCGGGGCCGCTCGATGTACCGGTAGTTATCGAGGATGCGGGGCGTTTTCTTGACATATACGGTCAGGATCAAAGCCTGGCCTGGGATCCAGTCGCCGGAGAGATGGTGTATGCGCAATTGCCGCCGTCGGTGCGATCGTTTTTCCGCAATGGCGGGCAGCGATGCTGGGTGGTGCGGGTTGCGGACAATGACGCTGCGGTCTCGAATCAATTCATGCTGCCGGGCATGCTGCTGGCCAGCTCCGGTCCGCCATGTCAGGCCGCGTGGCTATCCGCCCGCTCGGAAGGCAGTTGGAGCGATAACTACAACGTCAATGCAACTTTGAGTTATGGGCCCATCGAAGCTGACCCGCTGCAAAAGACCGCAACCGGCATCTCCGTGATCCTCTATCCCAACACCGTCACTTCGGTTGCGGCCGGCGATCTGCTGCAGATCTCGTTTGATGCGCCGCCAGCAAGCCCCTCTTCGCTGGTCACGCCGATTCTCTTTCTGGCAGTGAGCTCGGTATCGGCCACAAACCAGCTCGATGAGTCGTCGGGAGTAGTGGAACAGACCATAACCGCCTGCGGAACTCAGGCCTATTGGTTCCAGCCTGCGGCCATTCAGGACTTCTCGCAACTCCAGTCCATGCCTTCATCCGGTCAAGCGAATCCATCGGTCGAATGGCTGGATCTCCCGCAAAGCGTTACATGGCTCACGCAGCCACAGAATTCCCGGTTGTGGGTTGCAAGCTGGGGCATTGACCAGAGCACGAATCCGCCGTCCTTCTTCGTGGACGGGCTGCGTTCGCAGGCCGAGAACATCACATCCGGTTCATGGCTTCAGGTGCAGTTTGCGGATGTGGATTTGCCGCAGGGAGCGCAACTGTTGCTGTTGCTGGTAGACAGCGTGCGCGGCTCAACCGCAATTGCGCCGGGCAGTCCCGGTTCTCCGTCGACGGGCGGTGAAGAGACCATCCAGATTGTCGCCAAGGGAGCATGGTGGGTGCTCGACGACCAGGCGGGCTGGAACCAGAATCTGTCAGCGCCGCGGGTCGATGTCGTGACCCTGCAGCTGTGGGCAAGAGATGGCGCCGGCCAGGTTACCACGGTGAGCGACCTCGGCCTGACTCCGCTGCATCCGCGCTACACAGGTTACCTGCCCACCGATGCGCAACTCTACACCCAGACCGATCAGCCATCGACGCCGCCGTGGAGCGAACTGCTGAATGACATCGATTATCCGCGCTTTGCGCTCGCTGCACCGCAGAACGGGGCTTGCGCTTCGAACACGACGGGGACAGGCACGCCGCCTTTGCCTTTCTATCTTCCGCTCGGAGTGCCCGCCGGAGTTATCGATCAGGAGTTTTATCAACCGCCGATAATCCAGACCGCGTCCGCCCTCGCACGGGATGGATTAGTGCTCGACGGCGGACAAATCACATCGAGTCTTTTTCTGGACCCTTATCTCGCCGATTCCACGGTCGACACCTTGCTGACCGCGGCCTTTCACAAACAGTATCAGCTGCAAAGCGCCGATGATCAGGGACCACCGGGAATACCGCTGCTCAAGATGCACGCCATCCTGCCGGTCGACGAAGTGAGCATGCTGGCTCTGCCGGACGCCATGCATCCGGGCTGGCAGGCTGCGCCAGCACCGCCCGGCGGAAGTTTGACCGCACCCAATCTGGTTTGTCTCTCGGAGCCCCTGCCGCAGGCGCAGATCACGGCTTCGTGGACGGAAGTTCCGGGAGCTACGTCGTACACACTGCAGCAGTCCTCCGACCCGCAGTTCACTTCGTCCACCGTGGTCTGGAGCGGCGCCGGCGGACCCGGCCCATCCAGTCCCACGCTCATTGAGTCGGGACCATTTGCCCAGCCGAGTGGATGTCCCAGCCTGGCCTATTTCCGTGCCAGCGCCAGTCAGAACGGAATTACAGGCCCGTGGTCGAACACGATCAGCCAGACTCTGCCCATTGAAGCATTCATGCAGTGCGCTCCGCAAACACTCGATGCGCCCGTACTGGAGATGCTTCCGGAGAGCCGCGGCCGCGTGGTCCTGCATTGGTCGATTCCGCAGGCCAGTGCGAACGGCTTCCAATTGCAGGTCGCCTATGAGCCGGCATTTGCTTTACCGGAGCTGCTCTTTCAGGGCGACGATTCGTGTTTTGAGGTCTGGAGCGACCCGAGCCGCACAGCCTACTTCAGGGTTTGCGCCACAAGTGCGAGTGAAGTCAGCCCCTGGTCCAACACGGTCGTGGCCCAGTCAAATCCGGAATACGACCTGTACTGGATGAACCCGCCACCGCCATCCGGCAGCGCGGCCAGCTACGCAAGCGAATTGCTGACGATTCACCGGGCCATGATCCGCCTGTGTGCGGCTCGTGCCGATCTGTTCGGTTTGCTCGGGCTGCCGCGATGGTACGACGCTCCCACCTGCGTGCTCTACGAGACGCTGCTCACGGCTCTTCTGGCCGGGGAAAACGCACCGGTAACGCTGAGCTTCGCGGCCATCTACTTTCCGTGGCTGGTGGTGCTCGACTCCGCCGACGACCAGCCCGGAGCGATCCGAAGCATTTCTCCCGAGGGATCGATGGCGGGCGTGATGGCCGCTCTCACGCTTTCATCGGGGGCGTGGTTTTCTCCCGGCAACCAGTTGCTGCAAGCGGTGGTCGATGTGGACGAGCAACTCGGGGATCAGGCTCCGATCCTATTCTTCGAGAACCAGCTCAATCTCGTCATGCAGGATGCGTCGGGTTTTCTCACGCTCAGTTCTTTTACTCTCAGCCCCTCATCGCAGCTCACCGAGATTAACGTGCGCCGTCTTTTGATCCTGCTGCGGAGGCTGGCGCTGCGCGAGGGCGTGGACTATGTTTTTCAGCCCAATGACACAACCTTCTGGCGCAGAGTGCAGCAGCGCTTTGAGGACGTGCTGAGCAATCTGTTCATCCAGGGCGCCTTTGCAGGCAGTACGCAAGACGAGAGCTTTCAGGTAACAACGGACAGCTCGGTCAACACTCCGGACACCGTCGCCCGGGGGCAATTCATCGTGCTGATCAGTATTGCGCCGTCGCTTCCTATGGAGTTTCTAACCGTGCGGCTGCTGCAAGAGGGCGGGGACCTGACGTTGAGCGAGGGATAGACATGGCGACCGAATCGAATAGTCCCAGCACCCGGCCCTTCACGACATTCAACTTTGTCGTGCTGATTGCGGTCACGGGAGTCACGAGCAGCAATACGCAACTGTGCTCGGCGTCGTTTTCAGAGTGCGACGGCCTGGAAATGACCATGGAGCCAAAGACGATTCGCGCGGGTGGGAGGAATTGGGGTCCGGTGCATCTGGCAGGTCCGGTCAGCTATGGCCAACTGACGCTGAAGCGAGGTATGACAAACAGCTTCGACCTCTGGAAGTGGTTCGAAAAGGTGGCCGCTACCGGTGGGTCGGGCTATCGGACATCGGCCCAGGTGGTTCTGCGCGCGTCGGATCACTCCGACCTTGCAGTGTTTCAACTCACGGGGTGCCTGCCCGTCAAGTTAAAGGCGCCGGCATTGAACGCAAAGGATGGTCTGGTGGCGATCGAGGAGATGCAAATCGCTTACGAGTCTCTCTGGCTCCAGGGCTCTAACAGTTAGCCGCGGCGGGAGTCGCGAAGATGCGACTTCCGCCACTGAGGAAAATCGATGCCGCAACCAATGGATTTAAAGACAGCGATGTTCCAGGAGGTCTGGTGGGCGACCGATGGCAAGGTCAATCCCACGACCGATGGCAAGAAGTTTTACGTCCAGTTCAATCCGCAGTCGCTCAAGCTGACCTACTCGAATCAGAAAGCAGGCGGCGATCAGCCCAAGGGTTCTTCTACTCAATTTGTGGGCCGTGGAGTCACGAAGCTCAGTATGGAACTCTGGTTTGACGTCGCCCTCGCAAATACTCAAAACCAGGCTTCTGCGAACGATGTCCGGCAG
>JBAUCP010000348.1:0-2827 GCA_049677625.1 Occallatibacter sp.
GGTGCCGCTTATCTACCTGTCCGGGAGGGCCGCTCCATGTTGAAAGCCTTTACAGCCGTTACCGTTTTGACCCTTGCAACTTTAACCGCGGCGGCGCAGCCATCTGAAGTAAGTTTCGACTCGGCGGCCAAGGTCTTTCGCCTGGATGGCGGCAACGTTTCCTATGTCTTTGGGGTGAATACGCGCGGCGAGCTTGAGCAGCTTTACTGGGGCGGGCGGCTGGGCGCAACGGACAGTTTTCCGGCAGCGAAACCAATGCAGGAGTGGGCATCCTTTGACGACTCCTATACCAACACGCCGCAGGAGTATGCGGGGTGGGGCGCGGGCTTGTTTGTGGAGCCGGCGCTCAAGATCACATTTGCCGACGGCAACCGTGACCTGGTGCTGCACTATGCGAGCCACAAGACCACCGAGCACGGCCTTGACGTAGAGCTCAAGGACATCGAGCGGCCCATCTTCGTCACGCTGCATTACTCGATTGACCCGGAGACAGGCGTTCTGGCGCGTTCGGCGACGATCGAAAACCGCGGCGCTGAGCCGGTGACGGTGGAACAGGCCGCTGCGGCTGCGTGGGCGCTGCCGGCGGGGCAATACACACTCAATTATCTGACCGGCCGCTGGGCGGGCGAGTGGACGCTGAACCAGGAGCCGATCGAGCATGGCGAGCAAGTGATAGAGAGCCGCAGAGGCTCAACCGGCCACCAGGCCAATCCCTGGTTTGCCATCCAGGCCGGCACAGCGGATGAAGAGCACGGCGAGGTGTGGTTTGGCGCGCTCGGTTGGAGCGGCTCGTGGCGCATCACGGTGGAGCGCGACCAACTGGACGCGATCCGCGTGACCGGAGGCTTCAATCCCTTCGACTTCGGCTACGTGCTGCATCCGGGCCAGTCGCTGGAGACGCCGGTGTTTTATGGCGGCTACTCGGCACATGGGCTGGGTGGAGCTTCGCGCGCGCTGCACCTCTACGAGCTTGAACATATTTTGCCGCGCACCGCAGCCACGAAGAACGACAAGATGCCGCGGCCGCGGCCGGTCCTTTACAACTCATGGGAGGCGACGGAGTTCAACGTAAACGAGGCCGGGCAGATGGCGCTGGCTGAAAAAGCCGCCGCGCTGGGCGTGGACCGATTTGTGATAGACGACGGATGGTTCGGCCAGCGCAAGAACGATCACGCCGGGCTGGGCGACTGGTATGTGAATCCGCAGAAATTTCCGCACGGGCTCAAGCCGCTGATCGACAAGGTTCACTCGCTGGGGATGGACTTCGGTCTATGGTTCGAGCCGGAGATGGTGAACCCGGACTCCGATCTCTATCGCAAGCATCCGGAGTGGGTACTGAACTTCAAGGGCCGACCCGAGACCGAGCAGCGCAACCAACTGGTGCTGAACCTTGCCCGGCCCGATGTGCGCGCGTATGTCTTCGGCTTCCTCGACAAGCTGCTCACGGAGAACGATATTGCGTTTCTCAAATGGGACTACAACCGCAACTGGAGCGAGCCGGGGTGGGATCAGCTTCCGCCAGACGAGCGCAAGGAAGTGTATGTCGCGTTTACGCGCAACCTCTACGCGATTCTGGAAGAGCTGCGGCGCAAGCACCCGAATGTGGAGATCGAGTCGTGCTCGGGCGGCGGCGGGCGCGTGGACCTTGGCATTCTGCGCTACGTGGATGAGGTATGGCCCTCGGACAACACCGATCCCTTTGACCGGCTGACAATCCAGAATGGATTTACCTACGCGTATACGCCGCAGGTGATGATGGCCTGGGTCACCGACTCGCCGCACGGGCTGACCAATCGGAGTACGTCGCTGGCATATGGGATGCTGAGCGCGATGCAGGGGTCGCTGGGCATTGGCGCGAACATTCTCAAGTGGACGCCGGATGATATGGCGCTGGCCAAGCGGCTGATCGCAGCTTACAAGCAGGTGCAGCCGACGATTGTGCAGGGCGATCTGTACCGGCTGATCTCGCCGCTCGATGGCAGCGAGTTTTCTTCGACTGAGACGGTGCGCGCGGATAAGAGCCAGGCGGTGGTGTTCGCGTTTATCCATTCCACGCAGGAGGGGCGCGGGTTTCCGCTGTTGAAGCTCAAGGGACTGGATCCGAAGGCTGAGTATACGCTGAGCGCAATCGAGGGCAACGCGAGCGCGGATACGCCGGAGACGGCGAGCGGGGCGTGGTGGATGAACCACGGCCTGGAAATGGACAAGGACTTCATAGGTGATTTTCAGGCGGCGGCGTTCCGGCTGGATCGGAAGTAGTTCTTTAAACTAAGACCGATTGGGTTGAGATGGGTGGTTTCCCACCCTTTCCGTCCGCCGCGGCGGAAACGCGGAAAGGATGGGGCCCCCGGCAACCGGCCGACGGAAGGGTGCGGCGACGTTCGATGAACATGGCGGTATCCTTGGGACCTCCCCCCTCCGGAACCTGGGAGGAAGTTCTGTGTTTTCTTTGACTTGCAGATGAAGCGTTGTCCCAAAATCCTCGAAAAAAAGAAGTTAGCCGCAGATTCCTCTGCCGATTGCAGTTAGGTGTGGAGGCAGTGGCCGTGGGGATGGTTTTAGAGTAGCGAAGTTGGGGATTTAATGCGCAAAGGACATTGAGCCGCGGCGGAGGGTAATACGGATTCGTGCTTTCCCAGGTCCGAAAATCCGGACCTGGGGCACCCGGCATGGTGGATGAACCACGGCCTCGAAATGGACAAGGACTTCAAAGGGGACTTTCAGGCGACCGCGTTCCGGCTGGACCGGAAGTAGTTCTTTGTAGTCAAGACCGGTGGGTTGAGATGGGTGGGGCACCCGGCCGCAGCCATAAACCAGGACATGTAGG
>JBAUCP010000349.1:0-3456 GCA_049677625.1 Occallatibacter sp.
GCCCGATGCCGCTGCCTCCGCTCTTGGTGGTGAAGTAAAGATCGAATATCTTCTCCCTGATCTCTTCTGGAATTCCGCTACCCTCATCTTTGATGCGCAGCACGGCCGCGCGTGCGGCAGCGGCGGCCGAGCGGTCTCCATTCGCCGGCGCCTTGCGGTCGGTTTCGAGCACTACCTCGAGCCTGCCGCCCTCGGGCATGGCCTGGGCGCCGTTCTCGATGACGTTGATCACGGCCTGTTTGAGCAGATCGGCATCCACATTGGCAATGAGAGGCTCGTCCGGCATTTTGCTCACCAGGGTCACGTTACGCGTGGAGAGCTCTTCGGCGGCCAGGGCCAGCACGTCGCCGATCACGCCGCGCAGGTCCTGCTCGCGAAGCTGCAGCTCGACTGGCCGCGAGAAGTCGACCAGCGTCTGCACCACGCGATCCAGGCGGTGAATCTCGGCGTCGATTACATCGAGATGGCGCACGGCCGGCCCGCCGGAGTCACCGAGCTTGGCCTTGAGCAGCTCAAGATGCACGACGATGGCGTTGATGGGGTTCTTTACCTCGTGGCCCACCCCCGAAGTGAGCCGGCCGATGGCCGCCATGCGCCGCGAGAGCTCCAGCTCCGACTCGATCTCCTCGGCCGACTCGGCATCGTGCAGCGTCACCAGCGCGCCCAGCCCCTGTTGCGTCTCGTCGTCGTGAATAAAATCCACTGAGGCCTGGACGCGGCGGCCGGTCTCGGTGCGAATCTCTTCGTGAACCATGGTGACGCCTGCGTCGATCGCTTCCCACAGCGTGCGGCCCAGCACCGTGGAGCGGTCGAAGATGTCCCTTGCGTGCAGGCCCAGAATTGCGTCGCGATCCCTCTGCAGGAAGCGCCGCGCCGCGTCGGAGACCAGCACGGCGCGGCCGTCGCCGGTAAACAGCAGGATGCCGTCCTGCAGATTGCCCAGGATCTGATCGAGATTTTCCTTGAGAGCCGAAAAGACCTCCTCCACGTTGCGCATGCGCTGGCCGATCATCTCGATCTTGGTGGAGACGCGGGCAGCCATGTCCTGCTTGGGCGCAGGTTCCTCAAGACCGGCCGCTTCGCTGGCGGCGGTCCAGTAGTCGAGCTGCAGGCTGATCTCTTCCAGCGGCCGCAGCGCGAAGTTGCCCAGCAGGAACGCGACCAGCAGCGCCGCGCCGAGAGCAAAGCCCATGAGCCACAGAGCCTGCACCAGCCAGGGCTTGTAGAACGCGCGCAGAAGCGTCGTGCGCACGCCCACGTGGACGGTGGCGAAGGGCTCGCCGTTGCGGTCAAGCGGCACCACCACGTCAAAGACCTTGGGCGGGCCGAAGACCTCGGTCACCAGCTCGAGCGGTCCGGCGTTGAGGAGCTGGCGATAGTTGGGCCGCACCTGCAGCGGCTTGTCCTGGTTATCGGGGTTGCTGCTCAGCAGAATGCTGTTCTCGCTGTCGCCGATGTTGACGTCGTAAACGGTGAGCGAATAACGGTCGACGGATTCGATCGCCGCCTGCAACGCGCCATCGGTTCTTACCGCGGCGGCGGCCAGTGCGCGAAGCTGCAGAGGATTGTTGGGATCGACCTGCTGGTCCTTGAGTCCGGCCTCGAGCGCATTTTGAAGCGCCAGCCTGATCTGCTCGGCGACCATCTGGTTGGTGTCGTACGACTGCTGCACGGCCACCTTCACCAACTGGGTGACGTAGACGAACGAAACCAGGCCGGCGATGAGAAATACCAGGGCCGTGATCGCCAGCACGAGTTTGGTCTTCAGGCGCATCGATTATTCTTCGCCGCGGTTGTACTCCTTGAGCTTGTTGTGCAGCGTCTTCAGGCTCACGCCCAGAATCTCGGCTGCGCGTGTCTTGTTCTGGCCGGTGGCTTCCAGGGTGCGCAAAATGAGCAGCCGCTCCGCCTCATCCACGGTAGACCCAACGTGCAGGGAGATGACGCCGGCGTCGGACGCGGCAGACAGCGCCGCCTTGCTTTTGCCGAAGCCGGGAGGCAGGTGTCCGGCGTCGAGCGGTGCGCCGTCAGGGCAGAGGATCACCGCCCGCTCCACGGCGTTGCGCAGCTCGCGCCCATTGCCGGGCCAGTCGTAGCTCATCAGCCGGTCGAGCATCGACGGCCCCAGGCCGGAGACCCTGCGGCCATGCTTCTGGTTCATCTCATTCAGCATGGTCTCGGCCATGGCGGGCAGGTCTTCCAGGTGATCGCGCAGCGGCGGCATGTGAATGTTGAAGACGTTGAGCCGGTAGAAGAGATCGGCGCGCAGATGGCCCTGCGCCACGGCGTTATTGGGGTCGCGGTTGGTGGCGGCCAGCACGCGGACATCGACATCCTGCTCGGTGCGCGCGCCCAGCCGGCGCAGTTTGCGTTCCTCCAGAACGCGCAGCAGCTTGGCCTGCGTTCCGAGTGGCATCTCGCCGATCTCGTCGAGCAGCAGCGTTCCGCCTGTGGCCAGCTCGAAGCAGCCGGCGCGGCGTTCGGCAGCGCCCGTGAATGCACCCTTTTCGTGGCCGAAGATCTCGCTCTCGATCAGCGTCTCAGGGATGGCCGCGCAGTTGACCGCGACGAAGGGCCGCGTCTTGCGCGGGCTGAGCGCGTGGAGGGTGCGCGACACCAGCTCTTTGCCCGTGCCGCTTTCGCCGGTGATGAGCACGGGCACGTTGGAGGGCGCAATCTGCTCGATGAGGCCGAAGATCTCGCGCATGGTTTTGGAGCTGCCCACCAGCGCGCCCAGCACGCCGCTCTCGCGCAGGCGGCGGCGAGCCACTTCGAGCTCGATGGCGGTTTCGCGCTGCCGGGTGGCATTGCCCAGGATGGTCCGCAGCCGCGTGGCGTCCACCGGCTTGGGCAGGAAGTCGTAAGCGCCCAGCTTCATGGCCTCCACGGCGAGCTGGATGGAGCCCATGGCGGTGAGCACCACCACGGCCACATTGGAGCTGAGCCCCGCCCCGTCCTCGGCCAGCTTGGTAAGCAGGCCGATTCCATCCAGGCGCGGCATCTTCAGGTCCGTCACCACGATGGCCGGATCCCAGGCCAGAGCCTTTTCCCAGGCTTCCATGCCGTCCCGCGCGGTCTCAGTGTGGTATCCCCATCCGGAGATCAGTTCGGCCAGGCCCATGAGGGCGTGCGGTTCGTCTTCGGCGATGAGGACCTTTACGGCATTCTCCATAGAACTTCCCGTGAATCCTAAGGTTAACCTTTCGGGCCTGCGGACGGCGCATTCTTTCGAGCAGCCTGTCAAGAAACCAGCGGATTTGAAGAGGACGAGCCTAGCCTGTCCGTTCGATCCGGTACTCCCTGAGAACCTGTTTAATATCTCCGCTTTGCGGTCACCAGGACTTCGCTAGAGCCTGTTATTAACTTTCCCGCGGGCGGCGTTCTGCCCCAGCGCGCAAGAGCGCGCGCCGAGGACCCCGCTCGTGAAAATCGGGCCAGACGAAGCCGAGCCCGAAG
>JBAUCP010000350.1:0-8927 GCA_049677625.1 Occallatibacter sp.
GGGCACGGGCACAACTACACGCTCGAAGTGACTGTGGCCGGTGAGCCGGACCCGGTAACAGGGTTTGTAGTCGATCTGAAGTGGCTGAAGGATGTGATCGAGCGCGAGGTGCTGGCCAGCTTCGATCATCGCCACCTGAACCTGGAAGTTGAGGAGTTCGCGGCGGGGAAGCTGATTCCCACCACGGAGAATATCGCGATGGCGGCGTGGCAGCGGCTGGAGCCGGCGGTGAGCGCGGCCAAGGGAGCGCAGTTGAGCCGGGTTCGCGTGTACGAGACGCCGGAGATCTTTGCCGAATACAGAGGTCAAGCGTGAAGGCGTATTTCGGACGGCGCTACGCGCTGAGCGCGAGCCATCGGCTGCACGCGGATGCGTTGAGCGACGAGGAGAATCGCGCGGCGTATGGAAAGTGCAACAACCCGCATGGGCACGGCCACAATTATGTTGTGGAAGTGCTGGTGGGCGGAGCAGTGGATCGAGAGACCGGCATGGTGGTGAACCTGGCGGACCTGGATGCGGTGGTGGGCGAGCGAGTAGTAGAGCGGTTCGATCATAAGAACCTGAACCTCGATCCGGCGTTTGCGAAGCGCGTGCCGACTACCGAGAATCTTTGCCGGGTGGTGTTTGGACTGCTGAAGGACGCGCTGCCCAAGGGCGAGCTTGAGCATGTGCGCGTGGAAGAGACCGAGAACAATTTTTTTGAGTGTTACAGCGAGTGAAGGCGGGAAAGGATAACGGGAGATGGCGCAGCCGATTGCAGTGAGCAAGGCCGTACGCAGGGTGCCAGAGGCAGATGAGGGCCTGAGCGCGTTCAGCACGCAGGAGATGTATCGCGAGATTCTGAGCCGGCTGGGCGAAGATCCGGGGCGCGACGGGCTGGTGTCAACACCGGCGCGGGTTGAGAAGGCGATGGCCTTCTTGACCAAGGGCTACGACCAGGACCCGGCGCAGATTTTGCGCGATGCGCTGTTTGAGGTGGACTACGACGAGATGGTGATCGTGAAGGACATTGAGATGTTTTCGCTGTGCGAGCACCACATGCTGCCGTTCTTCGGCAAGGTTCACGTGGCGTACATCCCGAATGGAAAAGTGATTGGGTTGAGCAAGATTCCGCGCCTCGTGGAGGTGTTTGCGCGCAGGCTGCAGGTGCAGGAGCGGCTGACGCGGCAGATTGCCGACTCGATTCAGGATGCGATTGAGCCGCAGGGCGTGGGCGTGGTGATCGAAGCGCGGCACTTGTGCATGATGATGCGCGGCATCGAAAAGCAGCACTCCTCGACGGTGACGAGCGCGATGGTGGGGTGCTTCCGCGGGAAAGAGACGCGGGCGGAGTTCTTGTCGCTGGTCAGGCAGCCCGGTTCGGGCTCGCTGTAACGGCCTGCGCGGGCAATCTGCGTTCGGAGGCGGGCGGCTTTTTGGCCGCGGGTTGTACACGGCGCTCCTGAAGCGCGTTTGCGGCAGCGAGCGCTTCGCGGAGCTTTTGCCGGACTATTTCTTTGATCGCAGAGAGCAGAGCGCGGTCCTGTTGTGCGTGGAGCACTTCAGTCGCGGCCATGGCGAGCTGCTGCCAGTCGTGCCAATCGCCAATCTGCTCCTTCACTGTGCCCAGCGCTTCCACAAAAGCGTGATCGGAGTTGGAGAGAAGCTGCAAGATGGAGCGCAGCTCTTTTACGTTCAAGCGGAAGGAATGCAGGTTGCGCGCGCTGAGCGCGGGCCAGCGGCTGAGCTCGGCGGCCAGTTGCGCTGCGGCTGCCTGAACCTGCTGCTCGCGCGCCAGCGAGTCAGAGTCTTTTCCGCATTCGAGCTGCTTCGCATACAGTTTGAGGTTTTGGCGTGCTGTCTTGCGCTGCCGGCCGAATGCGGTGACCAACTCCGCCGCAGATTCTTTCCGCGACGACTCCAGGTGTTCGACGAGACGTGCCAACGCCTCCTGGTGCGAGTTCTGGCCTGGCTCCCGCGGCAGCGCGCGTGCTTTGGCGGCAAGGACGTCCATGTCGCGCACGCTGCCCGCGGCCTTGCGCAGCGGCTTGATGGATTTGAGCAGCCGGCGTGTGAGCTTTTCCCCGGCTGGCGAGAGCGCGGCGGCGATCGCCTCAATTTGCCGCGAGCGGGTGCGCAGCTTGTGCACTTCCTCGGCCGGAGGGTCGGCCTGCAGATTCTTCAGCAACTTGCGCAACTGGCGAAGCGGCTTTTGCACGCGGTCGAATGCGATAGCCATTGTTACTAGATTGAATCCTCGGTGCCGGAGTTGGCAAGGGGGGATGCGAGGGCTAAATTAAATAAGTGAATGGACTTTTGATAGTGGACAAGCCCGGCGGCATGACCAGCCACGATGTGGTGGGCCGCCTGCGCAGGATCAGCGGTGAGCGGTCTATTGGCCACCTGGGCACGCTGGACCCCATGGCGACGGGCGTTCTGCCGCTGCTGGCGGGCAAATATACGCGGCTGGCGCAGTATTTTTCCGCCGCGGAGAAGAGCTACAGCGGAACCATCCGGTTCGGCTTCGCAACCGATACCTATGACGCCGAAGGCGCCCCTGCTGGGCCAGACCTGAAACCAACGCTCACGCTGGACGTTGTAGAGGCAGCGGCGGCACGATTCCAGGGCGAGATGGAGCAGATGCCTCCGCCGTTTTCCGCAAAGAAAATAGAGGGCAAGCCGGCCTACAAGCTGGCGCGCGAGGGCAAGCCGGTGGAACTCAAGACCGCACGAATTCGTATTCTTTGCTTTGAGATCGTGCGCGTGGAGGGTTCCGACGCCGACTTCACCATGACCGTGAGCGCCGGCGGCTATGTGCGCTCGGTCGCACATGAGATGGGGCAGGCGCTGGGCTGCGGCGCGCACTTGAGCCGGCTGCGGAGGACGCGTGCCGGCGCGTTCGCGATCGAGGAGGCGCACACGCTCGAAGATTTGGAAGCGCTGAAGGGCGATGTGAACGAGTTGGAGGCGCGATGCGTTCATCCGCGCAGTTTGCTGCCGGAGATGCCCGCGGTGACTGGAGACGAGCAGGCGCTGGGACGTTTGCGTAACGGCGCGCAGGCGAACCTGCCGGAGTTCTCTTCAGCGCCGCTGGTGAAGGTGTTTGCAGGCCAGCGCGATCTGGTGGGGATTGCGAAGCGGGTTGCGGGATCGCTGTTTCAGCCGGTGGTGATATTCAGTGGTCAGTGAACAGTGGACAGTGATCAGTTTTATTGTGGCCGGTGGGCAGTTGTGTTTGAGCTGAAAGCTGGTCTGACAACTGATCACTGTCCACTGTTCACTTCGCCAGCAGCGGTTTCAGTGCGGGCAGCAGTGTATCGGCCAGAATGGCTGAGCCTTTGGCTGTGGGATGGATGCCGTCGGCCTGGATGGTGCCGGGGACGTGGATGAGGTTTTTGTAGATCATGGGCACAAAGGCAACGCGGTGGTGCGCAGCCACCGTGCGGAAGACCTGCTGAAAAGATTGGATGTAGTCGGGACCGTAGTTGGGAGGCAGCGTGATGCCGGCAAGCAGTATCTTGATGTGCGCGGCCTCGAACGCGGTGAGCACCTGGTCGAGGTTGCGGCGGGTCTGGTCGAGCGGCAAGCCGCGCAGACCGTCGTTGCCGCCGAATTCCACGATGATCGCGTCAGGGTGCAGCGCGAGAATGCCGGGAAGGCTGGCGACGGCGTCGCTGGTGGTGGCGCCGCTGACGCCGCGGTTGAGGACCTTGTAGTGGTAGCCCGCGGCGGCGAGGTCGCGCTCGAGAAAGTCGGGATAGGCCTGGCCGTCCTCAAGGCCACGGCCGGCGGTGATGCTGTCTCCGAAGCAGACCAGGGTGCGCGAGGTGCGCTGGGCGGCAGCCGCGACGGGCCAGACCAAAACCAGGAAAAGAACGAGAAAGGCGCGGCGAACGTCCACGGGAATAGTGTAGTGGAACAGAGAACAGCGAACAGGGAACAGGGAATAGGGAACAGGGATCAGGGATCAGGTATCAGCGAGTGGCACTTGCTGCATAAATAGGTTTTGAAAGGGTAGGGCTTTAGCCGTGCCGTCAGAGACGTACAAAATCCGAGGGCTTTAGTCCCTGAGGGACTCGCGGGCGGCGGAACAAGCGGAGGATTGAGTGATTGAGGTTCGGGGCGCGAAGAAGTGGATTCAGAATGGCGCGCGGCGCGTGGATATTTTGAAGGGGATTTCGCTCACGATTCCGGCCGGCCAGTTCGTCGCAATCGTGGGCGCGAGCGGCAGCGGGAAGAGCACGCTGCTGGGGCTGCTGGCCGGGCTCGATACGCCGAGCGAGGGTGAGATCTGGCTCGATGGCGTGCCCATTCACAACCTGGTCGAGTCAGAGCTGGCGGCGGTACGAGGGCGCAAGATCGGGTTTGTGTTTCAGTCGTACCAGTTGATCCAGACACTGACGGCACTTGAAAATGTGCTGCTGCCGTATGAGCTGAACGTGGAGGGCAATGGCCTTTCCAAAGCGCGCAAGTTGCTGGACGAAGTGGGATTAACGGAGCGCGTCGATCATTATCCGGTGCAGCTCTCGGGCGGCGAACAGCAGCGCGTGGCGCTGGCGCGCGCCTTTGTGGTCGATCCGCCGATTGTGATGGCCGACGAGCCGACGGGCAATCTCGATTCGACCAACGGGCGGCTGGTGCTGGACCTGCTGCTGGAGCGCAATCGCAAGGCGGGTACGACGCTGGTGCTGGTGACTCACGATCCCGAAGTGGCTAGCCAGGCAGACAGAAAAATCGTGCTCAAGGATGGGCTGGTGGCGGAAGATACGCTGCCGTCTGCGGATTCCAGCAAAACTTTCATCCAAAACGAGGAGAAAAATGGCTAAGCGTGCGTTGAGCTGGCGGCGCGCGGCGGCCATCGGCTGGCGCGATCTGAAGTCGGCGCCGGGCAAATTTGCGTTTGTGGTGCTCAGCGTGGCCGTGGGCGTGGCGGCGCTGGTGGGTGTGCGCGGGCTTAGCGACAGCTTTCGCCGCACGCTGTCGGGCCAAGCGCGGTCGCTGATGGCCGGTGACCTGAGCGCGCGCATCTTTCACGCGCCAACTGCCGAGGAGCTCACGAAGATTGCGGACCTGATGAAGCAGGAAGGCGGCGGGACTCGCTCGACGTGGATTACCGAGACGATCTCGATGGCTTCCGTCGCGCAAGATCCCGTACCGCTGCTGGTTTCGCTCAAGGCGGTCGATCCGAGTGAGTACCCGTACTACGGCACGGCGGAGCTGGAGCCGGCGATGAGCTTGCAGCAGGCGCTTGCGGGTGACTCGGCTATCGTGGCGGATGAGTTCCTGATCCGGCTGAACGCGCATGTGGGGGATACGCTGCGGCTGGGCAGCGTGAACTTCAAAATTGCCGCAGTGCTGGCGCAGGAGCCGGACCGGATCACTTCTGGCGCAGGGCTGGGGCCGCGGGTGATGATCTCGCAGGACGCGCTGAAACAGACAGGGCTGGTGGTTCCAGGGAGCCGGATCAGCGAGCGGCTGCTGGTGAAGTTGCCCGATCAGGCGCCGCGCGGGCTCACGGCCGATGCGGAGACAGCGGTGGTGCGGGGCAAGCTGGAGAGCGCGCTGCCCGATGCGCAGGTGATGGATTTTCGCGAAGGCAATCCGGCGCTGAGCCGCGGGCTCGACAACGCGACGTCGATTCTGAGTTTGATTTGCCTGGTGGCGATGGTGCTGGGCGCGATTGGCGTGGCCATGGCGATGCATGCGCACCTGGAGCAGCGCATGGACATGCTGGCGATTTTGAAGGCGCTGGGCGCGGGATCGGGCGACCTGCTGCGGATCTTTCTACTGCAGACGATGGGGCTTGGGTTGGCAGGCGCGCTGCTTGGCGTGGCTGCAGGCGTGGGCGTGATGGCCGCGCTGCCATCGGCATTCGGCAATTTGCTGCCGGTGCATGCGGTGCTCGCGATTCCGTGGCAGTCGGGGTTGGCCGGGCTGGGAACAGGATTGCTGACCACGCTGCTCTTTTGCCTGCCGCCGCTGCTTGACGTGCGCGGCGTGCGGCCGGTGCTGGTTTTGCGCAGACTCGTGGAACAGGGCCCGGGCGGCGTGCACGGATTCTTCGAGCGATGGTTGAAGCGCTGGCCACAGATACTGCTTTCCGCCGGGCTTCTGATCCCGCTCATCGGCATTGCCTGGGCGCTGTCCGATTCGGTCGCCGTGGGCGTGCGATTCGGGTTGGCGTTTGCGGGCGCGCTGATTGTGCTGCTCATTCTGGCCGCGGTTACGCTGTTTGCGCTGCGCGTGCTGCTGGATAGGGTGCGGCTGCAGATTCCGTCTTCGCTGCGGCATGGACTGGCCAATCTTTACCGGCCCGGCAACCAGTCTGCGCCAGTGCTGGCGGCGCTGGGAACCGGCGTGATGCTGATCCTGGCGGTCTACCTGATTCAGACCGACCTGTTGCGCGATCTGCGCGAGACCGCTTCTCCCAAACTCCCGAATGTGTTTCTGGCCGATATACGGCAAGATCAGGTAGCCGGCGTGAGGAGCTTCTTTGCGTATCAGCAGGGCGTGAGCCAGGCGCTGGATGCGATTCCGGTGGTGATGGGAAGGTTTGTCTCGATCAATGGAAAGCCGCTCGAACAATTGAGGGGCACGCATTTTCCGGTGCGCATGCTGGAAAGCGCGGAGCTGAGCTGGGCCGATGCGCCGCCGGAAGGAGACAAGGTGACCGCAGGCGCTTGGTGGAAGGACAAGAACGCGGCTGAGATCGCAGTGGGTGAGGGCGTGGCCAGCCGGCTGCATCTGGATGCGGGATCGACGGTGGAGCTCGAGACCGGCGGAGTGACGCGAACGCTGAAGGTGGGCGCGGTCTATCGCGCGGACGGGCAGCATCTTGGCTCGCGCGTCGAGTTCGTTCTGCCGTCGGGAGTGATCGGCGATCAGCCGTCGACGTGGTACGGCGGCGTGCGCATCGATCCAAAGCTGGTGGGAGCGATGGAGCGCGGCTTGTTTGCGGCTTATCCCACGGTTACAGTGATCAACGTGGCCGATGTGCTGGAGCGCATTGAGACCGTGGTTGACCAGATTACTTTTGTGGTCCGTTTGCTGGCGGGATTTTCGATTCTGGCAGGATTGATGATTCTGGCTTCGAGCATCGCGAGCACGCGGTTCCGGCGCATGCGCGAGGCAGTGGTGCTGAAGACGCTGGGTGCCACGCGGATGCGGATTGTGCGCACGTTCAGCGTGGAGTTCAGCGTGCTTGGCCTGCTGGCCGGCGCGGTGGGCGTGGTGTTTGCGAATCTGCTCACGCGCGTGTTGCTCCGAAGGCTGGATGTGAACTTCCACATCGAGTGGGGTGCAACGATGCTGGCGCTGTTTGGAACCGCGGTGCTGGCCACGGCTACGGGATGGATCGCGAGCTACCGGATTCTGGGGTTGAGGCCGCTGGAGGTGCTGCGGGAAGAGTGAGAAAAGCAGGCAGTAGGGAATAGGGAAACTATAAAAGGCTTATAAAGACCTGTAGATACGAATATCCCACCTTAGGCGCAAAGACAAAGACGCGCCGAAGGTGGGGCACCCAGGTGGTTAATTTGTTTGCTGTTGGAGCGCGTCTTTAAAACTCCTCGCCGGTTTCTACGGGCGGCAGTACGTCGTCTTCGCGGGCCATCCACACATAGAGCGTAGGCATCAGGAAGACGCCGATGACCAGGTTCGCGAGCAGCCCGCCGACAATGACGATGGCGAAGGGGCGCTGCGAGTCAGAGCCGATGGCGTGGGAGAGCGCGGCAGGCAACAGGCCCAGCGTGGCCACCAGCATGGTCATCATGATGGCGCGCAGGCGCAGGACGGAGCCGTCGACGGCGGCTGCGACGATGTGTTCGCGGGTTGACTCCTCCATGCCTCTGCGGCGTGCGCGGAGCTGGTTGATGAACTCGATCATGATGACGCCGATCTCGACCGAGACGCCGAAGAGCGCAAGGAAGCCGACCGCCGAGGAGACGGAAAAGTTGGTGCGGGTGATGAAGAGCGCAAGCGGCCCGCCGACCGATGCCATGATGACGCTCACCATGATGAGGATGGCCCACTTGAACGAGCGGAACATGGTGTAAAGGATGAGAAAGATGGCGAGCACGGTGATGGGCACAACAATGGCCATGCGGCGATCGGCACGCTGCTGGCTGGCGAACTCGCCGGCCCACTCGAGATGGTAGCCTGCCGGCAGAGTTACGTTTCTCGTGACCTTGTCGATAGCTTCCTTCACGGTTGAGCCCAGGTCGCGGCCCCGCACCGAGTACTTGATAGCGATGTAGCGCTGGCCGCCTTCGCGATAGATCTCTTCCGCACCGTCGTCGGTTGAGACTTTAGTCAGTTGCCCAAGCGATACACGCTCCCCGGATGGCGCGAGGAGCCGGATATTTTCGATCGCCTCGCGGGTGTCGCGGTATGGCTTTTGATAGCGCAAGGTCACGTCGTAGCGGGCTTCGCCCTGCTGCACCTGCGTAACGGCGTTGGCGCCGGCGGCGGTCTGGATCGCGTCCTGAATATCGGAGACGTTGATGCCCCAGCGGGCTGCCGCGTCGCGATCGACGGTGTAGTTGAGGTTGGGCTGGCCGATGATGCGGAAGATGCCGAGATCGGCAATGCCGCGCACGTTGGCCATCTGTGCCTGAATCTCTTCCGCTTTGCTCTCGAGGGTGCGCAGGTCGTCGCCGTAGAGCTTCACGGCGAGTTCGCCTTTCACGCCGGAGACGGCCTCTTCCATGTTGTCGGAGATGGGCTGCGAGTAGTTCCAGATGACGCCGGGGAAGCGCTGCAACTGCTTGTCCATGGCGGCGATCAGCAGCTCCTTGTTCTGGTGAAAGACGGGACGCCACTGGTTCATGGGCTTGAGATCGACAAAGTATTCGGTGTCAAAAAAGCCGGTGGTGTCGGTACCGTCGTCGGGGCGTCCGGTCTGGCTCACGACCTTCGTGACCTCAGGAAATGAGGCCATGACGAGGCGCGCC
>JBAUCP010000351.1:0-3104 GCA_049677625.1 Occallatibacter sp.
CCTTTGATCTAGCACTTTCTGTTAAGTTCGAGGCGTTTTCAGAAGTGATCTTAGATTTTGAGGAGATGAGCAAGGAAACACTTTCGCGCTCTTCATTCAAAGATGATCCGCTATTTAAATCAGCGAAGGTTTCTACACGTCGGCGGTTCCCCAGAAGGTACGCCCTCGCTGTCCAACGTGACGCGTTGCAGGGGACCCAAGGGAAATTGTCATTTATGTTGGCCGAGGTTATGGAACTGCCTAAGAAAGACGCGAGCCAGACGGCATCCGCAATGGGCGGGGAATCACAGAAAAGACAAGAAGGAGCGCACGAAAATGCAGTTGGCATCTGTGCTGTTGGCTAGGTATTTCGGCCTAATTCAAATCGGGGAATTGAATCTTAACGGAACGCTTTATCTCCCGGAATTGATTAAAGCGCTGGTGGACCGTTATGGGTTCGTCAAATTCCCTACCGACTTCGATTCTCTCGACGAGAATAAGGGCATCGAGTTTATTGGAGGCCGTTTCAAGAAACGCGTAATCGAAAAACTAGTAATCTTGGATACGGGAATATATCTAGACACTGCGGTCAATACTGCGGTTTCAGAGGAGCTTTGGTTCGAATTGATGGAATGGGCCGTTCAGACATTTGGCGCAACGTTTCAGCCGGAGATGATTAAGCGCCATGTGTATGTTAGTCACCTTACTTTTCATGCTGACATTCCAATTTTGGCGGTAAACCCGATACTTGAGAAAATTGGCCAAGTAATCACGTCAGAAGTCGAGAAGAACTATGGAAGGCATCTCGAATACAGACCATCTGTCATCGGTCTCCATCTCGATCTGGAGTCAGTCAAACTAGGAACAGCAGCTTTTACGATTCAAAGACGCGAGGGAGTGCCATTTAGCGAAAATAAATACTATTCGAGTGCTCCCCTAAAGACTGACCTACATCTAGAATTGTTGAATATTTGGGAACTGGCAATGAGCGGTTAATATTTTTCTGTTGCCTCTCTAACGATCCGAGCAGCAGCCTGGTTCACGTCCTCGCGCGGTTTCTTAAGATAAGAATGCACCTGCGCGACATGCACTTTGAATGCTGAATTCATGAGACCTTGCTTATCAGGGTGAGGGCTAAATGTTGCATCGCAAAGGGAGCATTTGTAATCCCCGATGAACTTTCCATTTAGATCTTTGGCTGAGACAAGGTGAGGTTCGTTCTTCATGCCCAAAGTCTACGCCTGACCCCGAGCTGTCACTAGTCTGTGAGAATTCAAACTGCAACACTACTGGTCTGGGTTTCAGCTCCTGCCGGGCCGCGCGCGGCTCAGATCCAACCCGTCGGGATCGTCGTAGGCGCGCAGTTGCGGCAGCCCCTCGCGCAGGCCGCTCCAGCCCTCGGCCACCACAATGCTGTTCTGCGGGTTGCCCGGCTGGTAGCGGACCGTGCAGGGGAAGCCGGCCCGGACGCGGGCCGCATCCACTACGCTGCTCATCAGCGTAATGTCCTGGGAGCACTCATAGTCCACGCCGCCAATGCGATAGCTGAAGATCAGCATGGTCAGCGCGCGGCCATCCGCTGCGTCTACGGTGCAGATGTCGAGCAACATGCCGTCCACCAGCCGGCCTGACTGCACCAGCAGGCGGCGCCTGGCCAACTCCAGCTCTTCGGGGGTGGGTCGCTTGCGCAGCATCATCCAGGCAGCAGCAGCCGCCACGGCGGCCACGGCAGTGAGCCCGCCGGCAATCTCCCATCCGGTTTTGCTCAGGAGGGTCATTTTCCGGGAACCCGCCCCGAAGATCCTGACTAGAGGATACCGCAGGTCGATTCTCGGTTGGGTCTCGGTTGGGTCCCGGTTGAGCGTGCGCGCTGGCAACCCGCAGCTAACGGATAAATGGCCTATACTCAAGGTTACGGCAGGCGGCGTTTTCCCATGCTGGGAATGCCAGGTTTGCGGAGGGTTTTCTTGGCTTTGGACGGAAAAATTGTGGGGAAGGGCCGCGCCCGCATTCGCTCCACCACGGTGATCTGCGTGCGCCGCAACGGCGACGTGGTGATGGCCGCGGACGGCCAGGTTACGCTGGGCGATCACGTGCTGAAACACTCGGCGCGCAAGATTCGCCGGCTCTACCAGGACAGGATTCTGGCCGGATTTGCCGGTTCCACTGCTGACGCCTTCAACCTCTTCGCCCGCTTTGAGACCAAGCTGGAGCAGCACGCCGGCAACCTGAACCGCGCCGCGGTGGAGCTGGCCAAGGACTGGCGCACGGACAAGATGCTGCGCAATCTTGAGGCCCTGCTGCTGGTTGCCGATAAGGGACAGACGTTTTTGATCTCCGGCTCCGGCGATGTGATCGATCCCGACGAGGCTCTGGCCGCCATCGGCTCGGGCGGCAGCTACGCCACCGCCGCCGCGCGGGCGCTGATGGAGAACACCGACCTGAGCGCACGCGAGATTGCCGAAAAAGCGATGAAGATTGCCGGCGATATCTGCATCTATACCAATGACCACATCACGATTGAGGAATTGAAGAGCTGACCGGGTCCATTTGTTTGCCGAGAGCCTGAGCGGCCCGAGCAAGAGAAAGATTTAACTCGGCTTGTAGATCGGGCGATCCCTCAAGGGCTAAAGCCCGCCTCATTAGGCGGCATCTTCGGCACGACTAAAGTCGTGCCCTTTCACAAAGCGCGGAGTTTTTGAAGCATGGAGTCGTAGAAGAAAAGAATGGCCATCTACCTGCCCGCATCCGCTGAAGAACAGGAGCTCGCGCTCGACGAGTTGACGCCGCGTGAGATCGTGGCGGAGCTTGACAAGCACGTTGTCGGTCAGCGAGCCGCTAAGCGCGCCGTAGCTATAGCTCTCAGGAATCGCCAGCGGCGGCAAAAGCTGCCGCCTGATCTGGCCGACGACATCATGCCCAAAAACATCATCATGATCGGCCCCACCGGCGTAGGCAAGACGGAGATCGCACGGCGCTTGGCCAAGCTCACCAACTCGCCGTTCCTTAAAGTCGAGGCCTCAAAGTTTACCGAGGTGGGCTACGTGGGCCGCGATGTCGACTCGATGATTCGCGATCTGGTCGAAATCGCGATCGACATGGTGCGTGAAGAGCGCCTGGAAGAA
>JBAUCP010000352.1:0-2615 GCA_049677625.1 Occallatibacter sp.
GGAGACTGGCGGGGAGGACGGCCATCGTTTACCCTCAGTAAGTTCTTCGCGATGACTACAGCGGCCGCCCAAGCACGGTATCCACTCAGCCAGGGCGTGAATCCGTGGCTGGTCACGGTATCCGTGATGTTGCCCACGTTCATGGAGGTGCTGGACACCGCGATTGCCTCCGTGGCGCTGCCTTACATCGCCGGTTCGCTCTCGGCCTCGAACTCCGAGGCTACGTGGGTGCTGACCAGCTACCTAGTGGCCAATGCCGTGATTTTGCCGGCTTCGAACTGGTTTGCGCGGCGGTTCGGGCGCAAGCGGTTTCTGGTCACTTGCGTAATCATCTTTACAATCGCGTCGTTCTTTTGCGGAGCGGCGCCGTCGCTGGCGGTGATTTTGCTTGCGCGCGTCCTGCAGGGAGCGGGCGGCGGTGCGCTGCAGCCGCTCTCGCAGTCCATTCTGCTGGAAAGCTTTCCCCCTGCCAAGCGCGCCGCGGCCATGGCCGCCTATGCCCTGGGAATTGTGGTCGCGCCGGTGATCGGCCCTACGCTTGGCGGCTGGCTCACTGACACCTACAGTTGGCGCTACGCTTTCTACATCAACATCCCGGTAGGCATTCTGGCCGTG
This sequence comes from Occallatibacter sp., assembly GCA_049677625.1. Lineage (GTDB taxonomy): Bacteria > Acidobacteriota > Terriglobia > Terriglobales > Acidobacteriaceae > Telmatobacter. Next base: position 616 of record JBAUCP010000352.1, read on the forward strand.
GTGATGATCAGCCGCTTCATCCACGATCCACCGTACATCAAGAACGCCAAGGTGAGCGCCTTCGACAATCTCGGCTTCGGCCTGCTGATCGTCTGGACCGGTTGCCTGCAGATCGTCCTGGATAAGGGGCAGGAAGACGACTGGTTCGGCGCCGTCTGGGTGCGCTGGGCGGTTGCCGCGCTGATCGTCGCGCTGGTGGGGTGGATATGGCGGTCGTGGACCAATCCCAAAGGCCTGGTCGACCTGCACGTTCTTAAAGACCGGAACTTTCGCACCGGCTGCTTCATGATCGCGATGCTGGGCATGGCCATTTACATTACCATCGCCATGCTGCCGCTCTTTTACCAGGAAGTTCTCGGCTATACGGCCTTCAGCGCTGGCCTGGTGGTGGGGCCGCGCGGCATCGGTTCTTTCATCGGCTCGCCGGTGATCGGGTTTCTCGGTTCGCGGATCGATCTGCGCAAGCTGCTCTGCGCCGGCTTTCTCGGCTTCGGCATCTGCTCCTATATCTTCAGCACAGTCAATCTCGGCATTGGTCCTTACACGCTTCTGGCGCCCATCGTTTTTACAGGCTTCACGCTCAGTTTCGTGTTTGTTCCGCTGGCCACCATGTCCGTTGCCACAATTCCGAACCAGGCGATGGGCAACGCCACCGGGCTTTTCAACATGCTGCGCAATATCGGCGGGTCGGTGGGCATTTCGATCGCCACCACCGCGCTGGTCCGCCGCGCCGCGCTGCACCAGAACGATTTGAGCGCCAGCCTGACTCCGTCAGCCGCCATGCTACAGCAGAAGTCGTCAGCCCTTGCCGCTTACCTCAGCCACCAGATTGGCCCGGCCGGCGCGCGCCCCGGCTCCTTTGGAATGCTCTACGGGCTCCTGCAACAGCAGTCGGTGCTGCTTTCGTATGTCGATATCTTTCGCTGGACGGCGGTGCTGGCGTTCTTCTGCGCGGGAGCGGCGTGGCTATTCAAGAAGCAGCCGAAACATGCGGCGGCGCCGCCGGGTGTGCATTGAAAAGCTGGCGCGAGCTTTGCATTGTGCTTGCTGAGCACGATCCGCGGTACACCGGCGCTGCGCTCCGGGTCAACGCTCAACTCTTTGTGCGCGCAACGGTGAATGCCGAGCGGTTCTTATCTGGGCGAGCGGTCGAGAAGAATGCGCAGCGGGCGGATGAGGTAGTAAAGAGCGGGAAGCCGCCGCGGCAACCGCGCCGCCGCGCGATCTCTCTCATTGGGCTTGAATAGATCGAGCGACAGCAGCAGCCCGATGCGATCGCGGAATCCGAGCAGCCGGATGGAATAAGGCACAAATCCCGGCGGTATTCTGCCGGGCGCATCGAAGAGATTCGCATCGATATGCTGTGCCAGCCGGCTCACTGTGCCATTCGATTCAAATTTCCTCAGCACAGCTGAGGGAACGTTGGCGCCCGCAATTCGATGTGCGAGCAACACGCCGAGAGCAAGCGTTCGCCACAGCCCAGTCTGCCTGGCTTCGCGATCGATCTCTTTCCAGTCCAGGTCAGGAGATGAAGCCAGCAGTCGGGCCACGTCAACAATCCACGCGAGCCTGGTCCACACGTGCTTGCTGCCGTGCAAGCAGAGCATGAGCAGCGTGGTTTCAGGGTCGAGGCCGGGAACTTTCGCGCCCGCCAGGAGCGCAGTGCGCCGCCGCGGCCATACCCAGTCAATTCCCAGGCCACGCCGAAGTCTGGGTGTGACGAGTTCCATTTTCCAGCGAAGCTCAACTACCATTCCGTCGCTGCGACGCTCGAAATGGTATTCGTAATAGTCCGGAATAGCGGGCGAGAGATCGGCATGCACCGCAGTCTCGAGCTCGTACCCCTTGTCGAGCAGCAGCGCCGCGGCGCGCTGCAGATCGCGAAAGTGCACCAGAAGATCGAGATCGCCCGCAGCACGCGCGCTCAGGTCGCCATAGACGCTCGCGGCCAGCACGACTCCCTTGAAGGGCATCGCGGGAATCTCCTGCTCATCGAAGGC
>JBAUCP010000353.1:0-8457 GCA_049677625.1 Occallatibacter sp.
TTGCGATCCCGAACCGGGCACATCGCTTCTAGGCGATGTTGTGGTGCTTGAAGACTTGTCCCACGTAGACGCTGCCGGGCTCTTCGCCCCGCTCCCCTCTAACGACAGCCGCTTCGATTCGTTGGAGGCGAGCCCTTCGCAGCTCGAGCAGTTAACGGCAGGCAACCTCCCGATCACCTGGCCTACCATCCACTCCGGGCACACCAGCGGACGACTGGCCATGTACATTTCCATCGATTCCCAAGGCCGCGTTCGCGAAGCCTGGCCGCTCAATTCAGACAATTCAGGTCTTGATGATCCTGCCCGTGATCAGGTCCGGCAATGGTCGATCCAGCCTCAAAAGGACGCGGCCGGAAATCCCATCCAGATCGATGGCGGCCTCGGCTTCTCTTTTGAGACCGCCGTCGCTGATCCCATTCCGGTTCTCACGGATGAGGAAGCCCGGCAATTGCTCATCTCCTCGGTGGAACCACGTTTTCCGCCGGGAGTCGCGCCCAGCGGCACGCGCTATCGCGTGCGTATCGCCGTCAACGAACAGGGTAAAGTCACCGGTGGCGCAGAAGGGGACACGGAAGTACCCGGCACCATCAGGCCACCGGGTCCAGCGCTATACCCGATCATGATGGCTCTTTTCGATTGGCATTTCAGGCCACTGATGAAGGATGGCCAGCCACATTACTTCTTCGCCGAACTCGTCTTCACAGTCAAATAGCCCGCGCCCCATCCTTGGCATCCGCCGCGCCGGATCTTTTGCGCCAAGGGTGGGAAAGGCAAACCCCAAACCAGCCACAAATCCCGCGAACCCGCGAACTCGCGAACCCTGCGCAGCAGGAGCGAACTTGCTACCTTCTCGCCAGCACCCCCAGATCCGTCAGCCCATTCACAAAGAACTGCATGGCCAGCGCCACCAGCAGCAGCCCCATGATGCGCACCAGGATGCGGATGCCGGTCTCGCCCATCACCCCGCGCACCCGGTCGGCCCCCGCCAGCACCCAGTAGCTGGTCAACGCGGTGATGGCGATCGAGCTCAGAATCGCGCCCATCTCCCAGCCCCACAGCGACGGCACCTGCCCCACCAGCACCATGACAGAAGAAATCGCGCCCGGCCCGGCCAGCATCGGAATCCCCAGGGGCACAATGCCCGCGTCTTCCTTGGCCGCGCCCTCTTCGGCCTCGCCCGTAGTCTCCTGGGTGGGCGAGCGCCGCGCCTCCAGCATGTCCAGCCCGATCAGCAGCAGAATCAGCCCGCCCGCAATCTCAAAGGCCGGCAGCGTAATCCCAAACATCCTGAAGATGAGCTGCCCGGCCACGGCAAAGGTGGTCAGCACAATGAAGCAGGTCAGCGCGCCCTTGCGCGCCATGCGTTTGCGCCGCGCCGCATCGGCCCCCGCCGTGATCGCCAGGAACGACCCGATCGCCGCAAACGGGTCCACAAGAAAAAAGATCGAGCTGAACGCCAGCAGCGAAAACCGCACGATAGGCGCCGTGCGAATCTCGTTCAACGCCTCCGCCGCTGGGTTGGTCCAGATCATATCTTGAGGCTAACGCATAATAGCTGACATTGAAATGACATTGGAATCGCCCCCCAGATGCAAAACGGATCATCGGCCGGCTGGATGAAACGAACCGAACCGCGCTGGCTCTAGCTGTGATAAACACAAAGACATGTGCCAACCTCTCAGCTCACTCGAAGACTTTGATCTGTCCAGGGCAGTCGCGCAAGTAGGTGGTATGGTCGATGATCTGAAGGGACGTCCGAGCAGCGTCGTCACACTCCCAAACGGATTCCCCGAGGCGAAATTGTATGCGCTTTTGAAAGCTCTCTTTGGGCGACCCAAAGGGATGATGTCCTTGGTCCTTCACCCCGAAGGAAATCCGGACGCGATATTCAAGTACGAATTCTTTATTGAACTCCCAGATCGCACGCAACTCGCAATCATGCGGAGTTGGTTAAACCTAGAAGTCCATTCTTTCGGCAGGAAATTGGGTCTCCAAGAGACACTCAAGCTCTTTACCTCCAATTTCAAACTTCACGACGACAAGCTGAAGGTGACCTTCAATGATCTAGAGAGCTATAGGCTTGTAATTAACCCGCATTTTCGGCACAAGAAGATGATGTATTTCTTTGAGGAAGAGCTCAAGCGCCTAAACGCCAGGCCACCCCAATTTCCGAAGAGCCTAATGGTCACGAGCTCAGAAGAGAAGCATTACGCAAAGGCTCTGCGCGCCTATATCAAGGAGATGGAAAGACAGAACTGCTTCGCAATGTCTTTAGTGATGGAAAGCGCATACACCGCGGAATCGTATCTGAATCTGATTTTGGCACTGATGCACAATGACGTCCTCCGCGCTAATCCCAAGATGCTTTCAGACGCCCTGCACGAAAACTGGCGCGACAAGGTTGAAAGGCTCCCTTTGCACTGCAACATGGTGATGAAGCAGCCAAATCTTAACGACGCGCCGATCAGGGATCTCGAAAGAGTTTTCAAATTGCGGAACAAAATAGCTCACTCGTATCCCGATCAGGAGGATCTCTGCGCGGCTAATATCTGGTTTGACCAAAAGATCCCCTTACTCCCCGCTTGTGAGTCTCATGTTCTTTATCAATGGGGAGTCAACTCGATGCTGCCACGGCGAGAGGAAGCACTGGAATGCCCCTCCCTTGTCGAGGCGTTCATTTCTTACCTAGAGACTCTGTTCGAGAACCAAGCGAAGACCGCGCTCCAATGCGCAGGAAAATCGAATCCTTTAGGCTTTAGCGAAGTTACAGGAAGATATGGCATCCCATACGGGGAAGATATTGCAGTCGGCCTTTTCGTAGCCAAATAAGAGACGCCTGTCGGAGTCCCGGGACTGTCAATCGGTGCACTCGTACTAGATGCCGACCAGAGCTTCTATCCACTCATGCCCATGCCCATCCTCAACCGGCGAATTGCCCTCGCGCACCACCAGTCGCGTCGCAAATCCCGCATCCCGCGCCGCATCCAGCTCATGCACCACATCGGAAAAGAAGATCGACTCGCCCGGCTCAACCTGCATCGCCTCCGCAATCGCGATGTAGCTCGCCGCCGCCATCTTCGCCCCCGTCCGCGTGTCGAAGTAGCCGGAGATCAGCGGCGTCAAGTCGCCGAAAGTCGAATGCCCGAAGAGCAGCCGCTGCGCCTCCACCGAGCCTGAAGAGTAGATCGCAACCTTGCCCTGCCCTGACCACCGCGCAAACGCCTCGGGCACATCGTCGAACAACGTCCCCTTCAACTCGCCTGACTCGAAGCCGGCTTTCCATATCTTGCCTTGCAGACTTTTGAGAGCCGTCGACTTCCGGTCGCGGTCCATCAGCCAGAGGACATAGATGTACGCGCCGAGTTGAAACTTGAGCCCGTCTACAAAGCCGGTCCACTTCACATTGGCCAGGCGGCAGGGAACATCCGGGCCCGTCTCAGCTCGATTTTCTTCAGAAAGGAGAATCAGATCGGCGCGAACCGCCGGATCTTCGATGTTCTGCTCGATGAATTCGCGAAAGTGCGCACGGGCATACGGAAAAAGCTGCTCGGTCACCAGCGAGATCGGCGCAACCGTGCCCTCTACGTCAAGAAGAAACAGGCGCTGCGCGCTCATGCACTTCGGTCTACTGCGATGCTGGTCTCAACCCGCGGCCCCAGATACGCCGGCCCGAAGCACAACGGCTGATAACCACTATCCACGCCCGACCCCGTGTAATACGGCGTCCATCCCTCGGTCTGCTGGAACCACCGCACCGTGCGGATGCGCCGGTCCTCGCAGAGCGTGAACCAGTGCGTCGTCCCGCGCGGCACACGCAGCATATCGCCCGGCCCCACCTCGACCGAATAGACCTTCCCGCCCAGATGCAGGAAAAAGATTCCGCGGCCGGCGAGGATGAACCGCACCTCGTCCTCGGCGTGCGTATGCTCCTTGTCAAACCGCGCCAGCATCGCGTCGAGCCCCGGCGTCTCCGGCGTCACGTCGATCACGTCCGCGGTTACATAGCCGCCGCGCCGCTTCATCTCCTCAATTTCGGCACGATATGCGTCCAAAACAAGGTCTGCGGAGCAGTCTGCCGGCACGCGGTCCAGGCTCCAGCGTTCGTAGTCGATCCCCACGGCGGCCAGCTCCGCGCGAATCTCGGCTTCGTTCTCGATGGTTCGATTCTCATCCGGAAAGCGAAGGACTGCCATGTTTGCTCCTTCTATCGGCGCCCTGGGTCTATCGGCGCCCTGGGTGCCCCACCCTCGCGGCGTGTCGCCGCGGCGACTTTTTGCGGCTAGGGTGGGAAACCACCAAAATCCTACCTGCCACGCAATCAGATCCGCGGTCTCAGCCCAGAATGTCCGGCATCACCGGCTCCTGGCTCATCACCCGCCGCCCCTCCACCTCGAAGAGGAATTCGAGCGCCTCCAGGTGGCGGCGCGCCTCGGCCACCGATTGTCCCCAAGTATAAAGCCCGTGGCGGCTCAGCAAAACTCCGTGCGCATGCGGAAATTGGTCCAGCGCCTCGGCCATATCCTGGCTCAGCTCGGCATAGTCCTGCGAGTTTTCGAGGATCGGCACGCGCTCCAGGTGGGCGTGGGTCATCACCCCGGAGAGCCCCTTCAAAATCTCGTAGCCTTCAATCGGCATATAGCCCTGCGGCGCGTAGCGGCCGGAGAGCAGCGTGTTCCAGATCGTATGCACATGAAGGATGGCCCCGGCCTGGGGCCGCATGCGGTAGATGACCAGGTGCAGCCCGGTCTCCGCCGAGGGCTTTCCCGCACCGGCAATCGCACGGCCATCCTGGTTCACTTCGAGCAGGTGCTCCGGGCTTACAACGCCCTTGTCCAGCCCGGAGGGCGTGATGAAGACCCGCGAGCCGGCCCGCACGCTGAAGTTGCCGCTGGTAGCCGGAGCCCATCCGCGCGCGCAACACCACCGCGCCGTGCTGCAAAGCGACTCGGCCAGGTCTTCAAGGGAATAGGTGCCTGTTACCATGCGTAATCGCAGTGTAACAATTTGAGCGGTGTAAGCACGCTCTAAAATGAATCCTTGCTCTCTCAACCACAACGCGACCGCCTCCAAGTCGTCCTGGTCTCCCCGCGCAACCCGCTCAACATCGGCGCGGCCGCGCGGGCCATGGCCAACTTCGGCTTCTCGCGCCTGACGGTCGTCGCGCCCTACGAGAAACACTGGCGCGAGGCGCAATCGGCCGTCGGCGCCGAAGACCTCCTCCAAAATGCCAAAAGGACTGAGTCCCTCGCCGAGGCTGTGGCTGAGTGCACGCTGGTCGTAGGCACCGGAACGCTCACCCACCGCAAGCCCGAGCAGCCGGTTATCGCGCTGCCCGATCTGCCGCAGCGGGTCGAGGCTGCGCTCCACGAGGGCGGCCGCGTGGCGCTGGTCTTCGGCCCCGAAAAACGCGGCCTCACGCGCGAAGACCTCTCCTGGTGCCACCTGCTCGCCGAGATTCCCACCGACCCGCACCAGCCCTCCATGAATCTCGGCCAGGCCGTCGCCGTTTGCCTCTACGAGCTCGCCGCGCGGCCTTCACTGCCCGGCCAAGCGCAGGCCGCAGGCGGGCCGTCCGTTCCTTCGGGTGATCTCGATCTGCTCGCTGGCGTCCTCGACCAACTGATGCTGGCCGCCTCTTACTCGCCCGCGTCCATGCGCGGGGCAAACCAGCACCAGTTGCGCCTGTTCCTGCGCCGGCTCAAGCTCAACCCGCGCGACACGCGCCGCATTCTGGGCTTCTTCCGCCGCGTCCTGCACCGGCTTCAGGGGCACCGGCTTCAGGGCTAACGGGAATTTTGGCAGTGTCCTAATTCGGCATTGTTTTGAAAGGGCACGACTTTATCGGGGCCCCCAACAAGCGGTCCTTGCTTGTTGGGGTGATCTTGAGTCGTGCCGAAAATCAAGCAAGAACGACGCGGGCTTTAGCCCCTGAGGGAACGTCCGTAATGGGATTGGGACACTACCGGAAAGTGTTAGTCCAATCACCTGATTCTTTTCCCCGCTTGAAACCGAATCCTGTTAGAGTGGCGCACAAGGGCTCCCCCATGTTTCAGTTCATGCATTGCAGTTCTGAGCGTTCGTCCGCCGCCTTGCTGGTTCGTCCTCGCGTTCTGGCCGCCGTGGCGTCGCTGGCCATTGGTCTGGCGGCAATCGCCCAACAGCCGGCCGCGCAGGACTCCGCGCCCGCTCCAGCTCCCACGCCCACTCAGCCCGCTCAGCAAGCTACCCCCGACTCCGCTGCTCCTGCAGCACAGCCCGCGCAGCAACCGGACCAGCAATCAACTCCGGCCCAGCCCGCGGCCCCGGCCGAGCCGGCTCCAGCCGCAACCCCGCAGCCGACGCCGGCCAGCGCATCCTCCGCCACATCCTCCGCTCCGGCGCAGGGCGAAATCACCGAAGAAGAGATCAAGCAGTTGCTGGTGGGCAAGCCGCTCTACCTGCGCGGGCGCTATCTCGACGACTCGCTCACCTTCAACGAGCACGGCGCGCTCGCCGGCCACTCGCAGCAGGGTTCCTTTACGCTTTGCGTCGTCCAGATCGACAGGGTGCGCCTCACCAAGCACAAAGTGGAGCTCGAAGGCGCGCGCTACGGAATGCACTTCCTCGGCGCACTGCCTTACGAGGACCCCACTAAGGCCGTCGATCGCGTAAAGATCACGCCGAAAAAGAAGGTGCTGCGCATCACCATCGACCGCGAAGTGGTGGTAAAGCCCAAGCAGAAAAAAGAGAAGGGAAAAGAGGCCAAGGCAGCGCCGGCCAAAGCCGCGCCCGCAGCAACCGCGCAAGCCTCAGCGGCTCCCGCACCCGGCACGGAACCAACCGAAACCACTGACGCCGACGAGGCAAAAGCCGAGATCGCCGCCGCACCGCCCGAGGAGCGTCCCGCCGACCCCGGCAGCGTAACCACAACCACCTCGCCGGCCCACGCCTCGCAGATGCTCAAAGACGCCCTGGACAAGATCTTCGCGCCCTCGCTCGACGAGCAAATGATGGCCTCCATGCCGGCCTTCTGGCAGCTTTATTACCAGGCTGCGGCAGACAAGACCGATTACCGGCCCAAAGACCCTTCCGTGCTGCGCCAGAATACGGTCGACACCAAGGCCAGCCTGCTCACCACCTTCGAACCGGGATCGAACGAGTATGCCCAGGCCAGCGGCGTGGCCGGCATGGCGCTCTATCACGCCGTCATCGGCGCCGACGGCAAGCCGGGAGAGATTGCCGTGGCCCGGCCCATCGGCTTCGGTCTCGACGAGAGCGCCGTCGCCGCCATCCGCGGCGCCAAGTTTTCGCCAGCCATCAAGGACGGCAAGCCGGTTCCCGTCCTGCTCGATCTGGTGGTGCAGTTCCGCATCTACTCCAAGCGCACCGCCGTAACCGGCGCGCCCGAAGAAGCGGACAAGCCCGCCGCACCCGTGCTGCCGGGCCCTTACAGCGTGCAGCACCCGCCGCAACCACCGCCGCAAGCTCAGCAGTAAAGTCTCAAAGCGGCTGCCACAACTCCACCCGATTCCCCTCCGGGTCCCAGATCCACGCAAACCGCCCGTAGGAATAGTCCTCGCGCTTCGGGTCGATGCGCACGCCGGCCGCTTCCAGATCCTTGAGCAGCTCGTCCAGGTCGTCCACGCGGAAGTTCACCATCGCCTGCTGCTCTCCGCCGCCAAAGTAGCTCGTGTCCTGCGGAAAGTGCGCAAAGACTGTCATCCCCGCCGACTCCGGTCCGTCGAAAGCCAGCGAGCCGCCATCTTGCGTCGGAATCCCGAGATGCGCGGCGTACCACGAAGCCAGCGCCTGTGGATCTCGCGCCTTCAAGAACACACCGCCTACGCCAACTGCTCTAGCCACGCTTCTCCTCCTGTTACTACTCTTCCCGCTGGATGACCTCTTCGAGCTTGGGTTTGTGCTTGGCCTCGCGTCCGGTGCGCTTGGTCTTCTCCTCGATCACCCGCGCCGGCTTGGGCTGGCCCACGCGCTCCCGCGCATTGGCCTTCACGGCCTTCGCAACAGAAAATCGGCTTGGCTTTCGCTTCGTCACGGCTGGTACCTGAGGATTAGTATGGAATAGAACCTGCCGGAACGAAAGCCTGCCGGTAGTGTCCTGATTCGGCGCTGTCTTGGAAGGGCACGGCTTTAGCCGTGCCGCAAATCCAACAAAACGGCGCGGGCTTTAGCCCCTGAGGGAATCTCAGCGCACAGATTGGGACGCCACCAGGCCTGCCGGCAGCGCGGCGAATCTTTCGCACGAAGGGCCACTCTGGGAATGGAAGAGCGGGAGTTTTTCAACGAGACCACGGAGCAGCGCACCCACACCCTCACCTGTCCCAAGTGCGGCCAGGCCGGCGAGTACAAAGTCACCTGGGTGGTGCGCCGCAAGCGCGGGCAACTGCCCCGCGGAGCCGACGAGCGCGATCGCGCACGCTTCGCCAAGGCCCAGTCCTACAAGGTCCGCCGCGACGACAC
>JBAUCP010000354.1:0-3565 GCA_049677625.1 Occallatibacter sp.
GGGCAGCGCGGTTCGCACGCGGCTCGGCGCACCGGACTACTCCCACATGCAGCCTCTTGTCCCGGAGGACCGCCAATGAACCTAAGATCGCTCGCGAGCACAAGCACTCGCAGAGTACGCTTGACTGTCTTCCTGACTCTGTTCTCCCTGGCAGCCTGCGCCGCGCTGGGGCAAGACGAGCCGCCGCCGCCCGCGCTCGCTGCGCCCATCTCTGTCTACAACAACTGGTCTTCATACGACGAACTGTCCGACAACATTCCTCTCACCGAAACTCTTGCGATGCGCGAGCTCAATGAGCTCCTCCGCTTGAAGCGCGCCGGCGTCCGCTTCGACTACTACATGATGGATGCCTTCTGGTTCGCGCCCGACGGCGCTTACCGCACCTGGCGCAAACCGAACTGGCCGAACGGACCCGACGCCTGGATCAAGGAGTGCCATGACAACGGCGTTCTCCCCGGCCTGTGGTTCAGCACCAACACGCTGGTCAAGATCCAGGCTGCGCCCGCATGGAAAGACTCGCTGAACGCCAATGGCGGCGCGATGTCGTTCTTTGAGGGCGGCTTTTTGCCCGACTTCATGAACGCTCTGCAGTTCTGGTACGACCACGGCATTCGCATGTTCAAGTTCGACTTTGTCGACATGACAGCCGCTACGCCCGCTGACGCTGCAAAGATGAGCAAAGCCGAGATCAAAGAGCGCAACGCCACGGCATTCCGCGAAGCGCTGCGCGCATTCCGCAAAAAAAATCCCGACGCGGTGCTGCTGGCTTTTAACGGTTTCGGCGGCACGCTCGACAACACCTATTCGCCGTTGCCTTTCAGCGATCCCACCGATCTGCGCTGGCTTGAAGTCTTCCAGATGGAATACACCGGCGACCCTCGGCCCTCCGACGTGCCCGAGGCCAGCTTCTGGCGCTCGATGGACATCTACAGCGACCACATGGTGCGGCGCTTCGAGCAGCTCGGGTTTCCGCTGGAGCGGATCGACTCGACCGGATTCATGGTGGGCAAGACGGGCACCATTTACTACCGCGGGCTGCACGCGTGGAAGGGCGCCTATCTGCTGATGATGGCCCGCGGCGGCTGGGTCAACACCGTGCACGGCAACCTGGAGCTGATTCAGGGCAAGGATGCGGAATGGATGGCGCGCGCGCAGTCGCTCTTCTTTGAGTTGCAGGGGCTGGGCCGTATCCACACATTCGGCGGCATTCCCGGCGATGTTCAACCCTACGGCTTCGGCGGCGTGACTACACGCGGCGCTGTCTATGTCGCGGTCAATCCAGCGCAAAGTATTGCAACCATCACACTGCCTGCTCTTGCGCCCGATCAGCCGCCTCTTGGCGCCGGACGCATTCAGTTCCGCGATGCCGGCTTTCAGTCGCGGCTCGACGGCAACCAGATCACGCTCGGCCCGGGTCAGATGGCAATGGTAGGCTACGGCGCGTATGCATCCGTCAAATACGACTTCGGCGTGCAGGACGATGTCGTAATCCCGCGCTCCATCGAACCTTTTCCTGTCTCCTTTCACTCCACCGGTCCCGGCTCCGTGGAGGCGTCCGTCGATCCGCCCACGCATGGTGTGCTTCGCGTGATCCTGCAGGAGATGACGCCCGATGGGCATCTTCGCCGCACCTGGGCCGGCGGTCCGCCGTCAGGAGAGAACATGGCCAAAGTCTTCGCGCTCTCGGCCACGCAGTCTGACCGCGCAATTCCAATTCGACTGGATTACGACAAGATCGTGTGGAGCGGCATGAGCTGGGCGCTTGGCGAGATCGACGCGCAAGACCTCACGCCGGGAGTCCCGCTCGTCATCCGCTTCCATTCATCGGAAAAAGATCCCATCACGCTGAAAGGCGCGGCCTATCTGGTTGAGTACTGACCCTGCGCATCGATAGTGTGTGCAAAGCAAGGAGAATCTCTCTTGAAAATGCGAACACGCTTCAAACTGCTACTTCTGATTCTTCTTGCGACGAGCCCGTTGGCTCATGGCCAGCAGATGGCGCTGCGCGATGGCGACCGCGTGGCCTTTTACGGCGACAGCATCACGGCGCAGCGCTTCTATACGCGGTTTGTCGAGGATATCTTCCTCACCCGCTACCCGCATCTGCATGTGACGTTCTTCAACGCGGGCGTTTCCGGTGACACAGTGCATGGCGGCTACACAGGCGATATGCCCATTCGCCTGAAGCGCGATCTTTTTCCGCACCAGCCCACCGTCGTCACCATCATGCTCGGCATGAATGACGGCTACTATATGCCGTTCGACCAGAAGTATCTGGATATCTATGAGGACGGCTATGGCAAGCTGCTCGACTCGATTCAAACCACCCTGCCTGCCGTGAGAATTACGCTGATCTCGCCCACGCCCTACGATGAGGCGACGCACGGGACCGAGTTCGCGCACTACAACCAGGTCATTACCCGTCACGCTGCGTTTGTTAAAGAGCTGGCCGCCACCTCGCATCTCGGCTTTAGCGACTTCTTTCAGTCGATCACCCACCTCACCAATGCCGGCATGGAAAAGAATCCCTCCCTCGCGGCCCTGCTTGTACCGGACCGCATCCATCCTGCGGAAGCGGCGCACTGGGTCATGGCCGCCGAACTGGCACGCAGTTGGGGCGCATCGCCCATGGTGAGCAGCGTAGAGCTTGACGCGCTGCAGGCCAATCCCGTCGCCGCGGATAACACGCACATCTCCGGCCTGGCCATGGACGGCGGCAGATTGCAATGGACGCAGGCAGACGATGCGCTCCCGCTTCCATTGAACCTCAACGATGGCATGGTTCAGTTTGTCCTGAGCGTATCGGACCTGGCCCAGATGGATCAGCAGATGCTCCGCGTGGATCATCTGTCTGAGCCGCGTTATACATTGAAGATCGATGGACGCGTCATTGCGTCGTTCAAGCACGAGGAGCTTGCCGCCGGGGTAAATCTCGCGCTTTACGCAACTCCCATGCTGAGCCAGGCCAGAGATGTGGACGGAATAGAGCTGAAGCGCACCCGGCTCGACGAAGCAAACTTCATTCTTGCTATCGAAGACCCGAAAGCCCCCGATGCCGCCGGCGCAACCAAAGCAATCGAAGAAAAAGATGCGGCGCTCGCGGAACAACAGCGCAAGGCAGCTCTGCCTTTGCCGCACGTCTTCGAGCTCATCCCGGAGTCGATGTGACCGCGGCGGCCGATCGTTGTTGCGCTGAATGAAACCAACTAGAACAATAGGCACGCGAATGAACCGTGGATGCCCGGCCACGATGCGAAAGCCTGCGTCGGCTGCTCCTATGGAACCGCCGTGGCCTCCGGCTTACAATAAGAAGTTAATCCTAACTCTCGACACAGGACCTGACCATGCCGATCAACGGGCCTTTTACGCTTCGCTCCGGCTGGGCATTACTCCTCGCCGCGAGCGGTCTTCTCGCCGCCCACGCGCAGCAAACATTGCCAACGGGTAACGGATATTTTATCCGTACGACCGATGCCGCGCGCAGCGTGCGCTATCCGGATTTTGCTACCGTGGTTGACAATTGGGCCCATCCTCAGGGTTTGAATATGACTTATCTTGACGACTC
>JBAUCP010000355.1:0-2704 GCA_049677625.1 Occallatibacter sp.
CTTCCCTATCATCTGGTTTACCACGTCGGCCCACTCATCTTCGGTCCCTGCCTTGCTCGTCGCGATTTTGGCGTTATGGCAGGAGAGGCACGCTTTCGCAACAACGGCCTTTCCGGGACCGTCGGGAAGGAAATCGGCATTCGTTGGAGAGGGAGGATTCTGCCCGGAAGCGCTGCTCTGGTGCGCGGCGAGCATCGATGAAAGCGCTGCGACACCGCAGGCGAAGGCGATGAGCCGGCTCACGCGCCCCTGATCTTTGCGCTTGGTGGCTCTATTCACGCCGGCAACTCGCAGCCGGGTCGGGACGCCTGTTCGAAGATTCATGTCGTGTTCCTGCATTGGGGATCGGTTTCATTACTTGCCTACCCAGCCTCCATCAACGTAGAAAGACTGGCCGGTCAAATATCGCGCTTCATCGGAAGCGAGAAATGCGGCTACCTCGGCAATTTCGTCGGGGTTCCCCGGTCGGCCCATCGAAATCTGGCCGAGCACGCCGGGGAGAAGTTTCTCATCCTTAATGATCCACTCGGTCATCGGGGTATCGATCAGACCGGGATGAATGCAGTTGACGCGAATCCCGAGCGGGGACATCTCAGCCGAGACGTTTCGGGTCAGCGCCTCGATGGCCAGCTTGCTGGGAGCATAATGGGTGCGCCCCGGAAGAACTCTTGCGGCCTGGATGGAGCCGATATTGACAATGGCGCCACAGCGTCCTGCTGCCACAACACGCCGGCAAAATACCTGAGAGCAAAGCCAGCTTCCCCCCAGGTTCACCATGGTCACGTTCTTCCATTGAGCGTCGGTCATTTCGAGGAACGGAATAATGGTTTCGATGCCGGCATTGTTGACCAGAATGTCGATTCCGCCCATATCACTCCAGGCGCGCTCAAACATCGCCTCCACCTGCTCACGCGACGCCACGTCGGCATGAATGGCCACCGCGCGACGGCCCAAGCTCCGGATCTCTTCTTTTAGCTCTTCGGTCTGCGCGGAGCAATTGATGTCATTGATGATGACGTCAGCACCCTCGCTGGCAAATATGCGGGCAATCCCTCTCCCGATGCCTTGGGCCGCCCCCGTGACCAGCGCAACTTTGTTGGCGAGTTTCATAGGCTTCTCGGTTCTAGCAATCGGACAATTTCTCTATCCGGATGCTCGATGATTCGTTCTAGTGGATGGTCCATCCCCCATCCACCATCAGCACATGGCCAACCACCATGTCGGCAAGGTCGCTAGCCAGGAACAGGACCGCCCCCACCAGGTCCTCCGGCTGATTCCAGCGGCCACGCGGAATCATCGTCTCTGTGGCCCACTGCTTATACCCCGGCCTCTCCAGGATGTTCTTGCGCGATTCCGTTTCAGTAATGCATGGAGCAACGGTGTTGACTACAACTCCGTCGTGCGCCCATTCCAGCGACAACGCCCGCGAGAGATGGTGCACGCCCGCCTTGGCGGCGGCATAAACTGCCCGCTGCCTGAAAGCAACAACGCCAAAATTCGAACCGATGTTGATAATCCGTCCGCCGCCCTGGGGAATCATGATTCGCGCAGCAGCCTGGCAGGCAAAAAAAACGCTCTTCAGCGACGCGGCCATCGTCTTGTCGTATTCCTCTTCAGTCACTTCAAGAGCCGGCGTGGTGCCGGTCCATCCCGCGTTGTTCACCAGAATGTTGATCTTGCCATACGTCTGCTTCGCTGTTTGCATCAGCGCATCAAGTTGCGTGGGCTCGGAAACATCGGTCGGCACGATGATCGCCTTGCGGCCTGTTTCCTCTATCTCCTCGCGCACCCGATCGATCGCACCCATGTTTCCAGCCGGATACTTGGCCAGAACCAGGTCTGCGCCCGCCTTGGCGAGCCCGAGCGCAATTGCCCGCCCGATACCCTGAGAAGCCCCGGTAACGATGGCGACTTTTCCCTGTAACCCGAAGTTCGAATAATCCATACCGTATTCCCTTTGCCGGAAGTGCGGCCAAGCCTGGCTCAAGCCGTCTCTTCGAATGATGCATGAATTCAGGCGCGTTGCATAGTATGCATTGTACATTGCGTATAAGGCAGATCGCGACAGAATATATTGCCCGCCGGGGCGCTATAGCAGTTCCCCATGGATGTACCCCGAAGGCAGGGTGCCGAGTGGCATTTTTCTCAAGAAAAAGCCACCTTGCAAGAAACTCGCAAGGGCACTCGAATTGGAGAACTGCTCTAGAGGTTGCACCTCTCGCAATGATCCGGATGCCGCAAATCCAGAGAAATCCGCTGAATGGTCAATGTTGGCAATCGTTTATCACTTCCTTCAAGCGCTCTCCGTCCATGAGCACCGCGAAAACGCTCGTGCGTCGCAGACTGTTTCACAAGCGGCTCACTGCTTGGGTGAAGCCAGATGAACATCAAAGAAATGTGCAATCAGCGAGTCGGCCTCCTGGCTCTCAGGCAGACTGGCTTCGTACCAGAAACCATGAGTAAGGGCCTCGAACACCACCAATTGCGCGTCCACTCCCGCGCGAAGGAACGCACGGTGCAGAATCGCAGTGCCGCTGAGCATCATGTCTCGGGTACTGGCGAGGAAGAGTGTTGGTGGCATGCCGTGCAGATCTGCAAACAATGGCGAGAGCACCGGGTCCTTCGGATCCGTTGATCCAACATAATCTGAGATCCACCGACCGTCTTCTGGTGGTGGATTCATTGGCCCTGAAAGCCCCGTGAC
>JBAUCP010000356.1:0-6370 GCA_049677625.1 Occallatibacter sp.
ATCTTGTTCTGGATTCCGTCCAGTCCAGCCATGAGCAACGCCGGGAAGCACAGATAAGGGTTCGTGGATGGATCGGGGCAGCGGAACTCAATGCGCTTGGACTTGGGGCTGGTGGAGTAGACAGGAATGCGGCAGGCTGCCGAGCGGTTGCGCTTGGAGTAAGCCAGGTTTACCGGTGCTTCGAATCCGGGAACCAGCCTGCGGTAGGAGTTGGTGGTGGGAGCTGCGATGGCCAGCAGTGCCGCCGCATGCTTGAGCAGCCCGCCGATGTAATATTTTGCGGTTTGGCTGAGCAGCGCGTATCCATTCGCGTCGTAAAAAACGTTGGTGTCGCCTTTCCACAAGCTCTGATGTACGTGCATACCCGAGCCATTGTCGCCAAAGAGCGGCTTGGGCATGAAGGTGGCCGTCATGCCATGTTTCTTGGCGATCATGCGGATGACGTATTTGTAGTTGAGCAGGTTGTCGGCCATCCGGGTCAGCGTGCCAAAGCGCATATCGATCTCGCACTGTCCAGCGGTTCCCACCTCGTGATGATGAACCTCCACCTTCACGCCGACTTCTTTCAGCGCCAGGATGATCTCGGAGCGGAGGTCCTGCAACTGATCGGAGGGTGGAACCGGAAAGTAGCCTTCCTTGTGACGAAGCTTGTAGCCGAGATTGGGACCGTCTTCCCGGCCTGTGTTCCAGATGCCTTCGTCGGAGTCCACGTAGTAATAGCCGCTGTGCGCCGTCTGATCGTAGCGGACATTATTGAAGACGTAGAACTCCGCCTCAGGCCCCCAGTAGCTGATGTCGGCGATGCCGGTGCTCTTCAGATAGGCTTCGGCCTTTTGCGCCACGTGGCGCGGGTCGCGTGTGTACGGCTTGCGGCTGATCGGGTCCTGCACATTGCAGATGATGTTCATCGTGGGAACCGCGAGGACCGGGTCCACAACGGCAGTCTCCGCGTCGGCTATCAGCAGCATGTCACTTTCGTGAATCTGCTGGAAGCCGCGGATGCTCGATCCGTCGAAGCCGATGCCATCACTGAACAGATCGTCTTCGAGGTCTTCTACAGGGATGGAAAAATGCTGCCACATGCCTGGCAGGTCGATAAATCGAAGGTCAACGATTTTGATACCGGCATCTTTGGCGAGCTTCTTCACATCATCGGGGGTACGCGGCATAGTGCTTCTCCTTTCGGTCATTCCTTGAGAATGACGATTCCCTGTGATCGCAAACGCAAAGCCAAGGAAGCGGTGCTTTCCGGGAGAGACCAGGAATGGAGAAAAGCACGGGACCGCCTTGCTTTGCTCTTCATTGGTGAGAGAATGATGCTGCATTTCGCAGCCGCCGGCGACGGGTGTCCGGTTCTCCTGATCGGTTCGAGCCGCCGGATGAAGTACTTCCTATACAGCGTCCCAAAAGAGCGCAGACCCATGCCTCCCGGCAGGCGCGCGTGTGCGCTTCTGGTCAGGAGCGTGGCAGTTTTTCACAAGAAGAATAAACCCGCCTGCTGAAAACGCGGCAGAATAGTGGGCAAAAAGACACAGGGAAATGCGGCAAGCAAATTGTGCTCACCGCATCCCCCCGTGATCAGATAAACCGCTAACCGTGGCCGGCAACGGCGGCATTCCTGTTTGCAACCGTCGTTCCGGTAGAAATGGAACAGCAGACTGCTTAAGCGGGAACTGGTACCTCGACGCTGTCGATGGTCCTTATAATCTGCGAGACGATCTGATACGGATCGGCCTCGGAGTTGGGGCGGCGATCTTCCAGGTAGCCCCTGTAACCGTTCTTGATGAAGTTGACGGGCAGGCGGACGGAGGCGCCGCGGTCGGAGAGAGCGTAGCTGAACTTGTCGATGGCCTGCGTCTCGTGCAGACCGGTCAGGCGCAGGTGGTTGTCCGGGCCGTAGACGGCGATGTGCTGGGGGATGTTCTTTTCGAAGGCAGCCATCAGGGCTTCCAGGTACTCCTTGCCGCCCGATTCGCGAAGATGCTTGGTGGAGAAGTTGGTATGCATGCCGGAGCCGTTCCAGTCACCTTTGATCGGCTTGCAGTGCCACACCACGTCCACTTCGTACTTTTCGCAGAGGCGCATCATCAGGTAACGGGCGGTCCACATGTCGTCGGCTGCCTTGTGCGAACCCTTGCCGAAGATCTGGAACTCCCACTGACCCTTGGCCACTTCGGCGTTGATGCCTTCGTGGTTAATGCCGGCGTGGAGACAGAGATCGAGATGCTCCTCGACGATGGTGCGCGCCAGGTCGCCCATGTACTTGTAGCCGACGCCGCAATAGTATGGGCCCTGAGGACCGGGGTAGCCATCCTCCGGGAAGCCGAGCGGGCGGCCGTCCTGGTAAAGGAAATACTCCTGCTCAAATCCGAACCACACATCTGGATCGTCCGGGGCGGTCGCGCGCATGTTCGAAACGTGCGGCGTGCCATCGGGGTGCATGACTTCGCTGAGGACGATATAAGCGTCCTTGCGGCTCGCGTCGGGATACAGAGCCACGGGCTTCAGAATGCAGTCTGACTTGTGGCCCTCGGCCTGCATTGTGGAACTGCCGTCGAAACCCCAGAGGGGCAGATCGGCGAGCGTCGGCGGCGTGTCAAAATCCTTGAGATTGGTTTTGCCGCGCAATTCGGGGATGGGTTTCTTTCCGTCAAGCCAGATGTATTCGAGTTTGTACTTTGCCATGTATCTCCTTCTTGGGGCGGGAAAATGTGTTGGGAACGCAAGGAAATCCTATTGCCTGAGGCATAAAGAACCCGTGAAGATTCGGGAAGAGATGGGGGTGAATTTCCGGTCAGTGGTGATGGGCCACCAGCACCATCACCAGCAGGATGGCCACCGGGATGAGGGCCAGGCCCGCGTAGTAGAGCATCTTCCTGGACAAATGCGATTTCCGGTTCTCCCAGTTGGCAATCTCCGGCCGTTCTTCCACGCCCACCTCGTCCAGGTGCTCCAGGTCGTGCTTGAACTCGTGGGCCGAGGCATAGCGGTTTTTGGGATCGCGCTCCATCGCCCGGTAGATGACCTCCTGCAGTTGCGGCGAGATGGAGGGGTCGGCCACGCGCGGCGGCATGGGATGATTCAGCAACCGGTCGTTCATGGCTGCCATGGGCGTGGGGCCGTTGAAGGGCAGCTTGCCGGTCAGCATCTCGTAAAGGATGACTCCCATCGAGTAGAGGTCGCTCCGCGCGTCTCCGCGCTTGCCCTTTACCTGCTCCGGCGAAATGTAGTTGGGCGTGCCCAGGGTTGCAGTAAAGTTCGCGTAGGTGAGCCGCCGCGCCGCCGCGTCGCCGGCGATGCCGAAGTCGATCAGCTTGATGTGATCGTCTTCGTCCACCATGATGTTTTCCGGCTTGAGGTCGCGGTGCACCACGCCGTTGGCGTGGATGTATTCGAGCGCGTCGAGCACGTTGGTGGCGATGCGGATGGCGTCCTCCGGCGGAATGCGGCCGTCGGCGAGGATCTTGCGCAGCAGGCGCCCCTCGCACCACTCCATCACCATGTAAATGCGCGAGCGCTTCTCGCCGCCGTAGACGCGCATCACCATCGGATGGTTCAGTTTTTCTCCGATCCCGGCCTCGCGCTGGAAGCGGTCGAATAGGATCGGGTCGGCCTCCATGTCCGGGTGCGGAATCTTGAGCGCCACGGTGCGGCCGTCGCGGGTATCCGTGGCGCGGTAGATGGACGCCATGCCGCTTTTCGCCACGGGCGTCTCAATGCGATACGAATCGACCTGCGCGCCTGCTTCAAGACTGTCGTAGAAACTCATTGCGCCTCGCCAGCAATCAATCGAACTTGTTCTACTTTATCGGCAAAGGGCTCAGGATCAGTAAGGATTCCGTAAGGCCCGGAGAAATGATGGCGGCCGGTGTCAGGAAGGGAGACGGTAAGGCCGGCCGCGGTACATGCCCATCTGCTCCACTGAGCGCACGCGGATCACCTGCGCGGTGGTGTTGTCGCCGCCGTCGATCTCCACGCCCCGCGCCACCAGCTCGCGCGCAATCTCATCGGCGCTCTTCTTCTGAGAGGCAATCGCGGCAATCGTCTCTTCGGGCGTCTCGTCGTGCAGGCCGTCGGTGCAGAGCACCAGCGTGTCGCCCGCCTGCAGCGTGACGGCCGTCGTATCCGGAGAAACAAACATCTCCGGCCCCAGAGACTTGATGAGAAGATGGCGCGACCCGGATTCGGCAATCTCGCTGGCCGAGATCAAACCCAGCTTGCGTTGCTCGTTCACCAGCGTATGATCCTGCGTGACCTGCCGCGCCTTTCCGTTGCGCACCAGGTAGCAGCGTGAATCGCCTACGTGCGACACCACCGCCTGGTCGTAGCGCATGGCGCAGGCCACCAGCGTGGTGGCCATCTTTTTGCCGCGGTACTGCGGCTCCAGCGTGTGGTCGTGCACCGCCGCATTGGCGTGCTGAATCAGACGCGGCAGCAGGCTGATCAGCATGGTTCCAGACTGCGCGCGGGCGAACTCCTCGGTCATCACCTGGATCGCGGTGGCCGAGGCCACCTCGCCTAGGTCCAACCCGCCCACTCCGTCGGCTACCACGAACAGATAACCGTGCGATCTGGCCTGGTGGCGCGAAGCCGGTATGAACGATCCCATTGCATCTTCATTATTGGTTCTTACTTTTCCAAAGTCGCTTGCTCCGCCAAATTGTACGTCCAACATATGCGCCGCCGCATGGACGCCCTCCGCACCGGGCAGAGAGTGTCACTCTGAAATGTTGTGAAACATCGTCTTGAAAACACCACTGGGTGGTTCTCCGCTTTTCGCCTCCCCAGGGAGGTCGAACAGAGATTCCACCCAGCAGTTGTAGTCAGGTTGAAGGTCCGCCCAAGGTCTTACTTTGCCGTCAACAGAATCGACTTGCCCTTTGCCTTGGAGGAACGGAGGAAGTAAATCGCGCCATAGATGCCCCAGACAGCGGAGATGCCCAGCGCCAGCAGCGGCTCCTTACTGGTTCCGAGTCCAAAGACCGGACCGATCAGGTAGAAGGCCATGCACGTCAGGTTGGCGAGCAATCCGAAACCCGGGATGAACAAGTGCAGGATCGGGTTGTAGTCGGGGCGCCCACGGAAGGCTACGATGCACAGGAAGCAACTGAGCGCGTAGAGGATGAAGGTGCCGAAGTTGGAGGTAAGCGTGATCGCCAGCAGCGAGTTGGGCATCTTGGCCAGGGTGTCGTGCGGTAGGTAGCCCCAGCTGGAGAAGATGCCGTGAGGCAGAGCGGCGATGGTGGCGTCGGTCGGCGCGCCGGCGTCGCCGAACATCAGCGAAATGGAAATGACGCCGATGACCGCGGAGATCCAGGCCAGCGTCCAGATGGCCTTGCGCGGCGACAGAGACCCTGAATGCAGCAAGCCGAAGTTCTCGGGAACTTCCGCGTCCTTGCCCATTGCGTAAGTGACGCGGGCGCCGGTGTTCATGCAGCTCAGCGTGGTGCCGATCAGCGCCAGGAAGACGGTTAAGGCTTCAGCCAGCATGAAGTACTTGCCGTGACCCTGGCCGAGCAGCGCATCGCCGACGATGATCATCATGTCGCCGATGGGCGCAGCCGAAGTGGCCGCGGTCTGCATGGAGTACCCCGAGTTGAGGAAGTAGTTGGCACAGAAGTACTCAAACAGGTAACAGATCAACCCTTGAATGAGCAGCGAAGCAATGACCGCGATGGGAATGTGTTTGGTGGGGTTCTTTGCCTCGCCTCCCATCGAGGTCACCGATTCGAAGCCGACGAGAATGAGAATGGCGACGGTGGCCTGAATAAAGACCCAACTCCACTTATGCACCCCAATGACCGACAGGGCCGACGGGTGCGAAAGCATATTGCCGGTCGAGTCCGCGAACGGATAGGTGATTACATAGGGAACGGGCTTGCCGGCCGAGTCCAGCAGCGGCAGAGGCGTACCGCTCGCGTCGCGCATGGTCGAGCCGTCTTTTGCAGTTGCGAACTGGTAGTTGTAGGTGGCCAGCGTTTGCGTATCGTATTGGAAGGCGGTCGGGCCGGTGGTCCCGGAAGGGTGGCTGGTGCGGTAACCGATAGCCAGAACGCTAAAGACCACCAGCGCCGAAATCTGAATCACGTTGATGGCGATGTTGACGGCCGAGGAGGCGCCGGCGCCCTTGGAGGCGATCCAGGCGATGAAGAAGGAGAAGACCACCGCGACCAGCGCCATGAAAACCGGCCCAGGGTTGGCGCCGCTCATCACGTTGGGATAGAGGAAGCCGACCACGTATCCGCAAAAGACGCCGGTGACAGCGACCATCACGCCGGGATACACCCAGTAGTAGAGGTGCGAGCCCCAACCGACGATGAATTTGGAGATGCGGGCATACTTGTATGCCGCGTCCTTCGACAGCATGGCC
>JBAUCP010000357.1:0-7095 GCA_049677625.1 Occallatibacter sp.
GTATCGTGACCTGGTGATTTTGTAATCGTACCCATGATCTTGGGTGCCCCAGGTCTCGCTTTTGAGACCTGGGAAACCACAAATCTACACGGTCGCGGTACTAGCTCACCCGCTCACCTTCCGCAGCAGAGGGCCGCGATCGCATTACACGTGCGCAAACTCGTAGGTCCACTTGCCGTTCGATACCGGCTGCTTTGAGTTGAGCAGGATCCGGTACACCTGCGGACCCCAGCTCATGCGCAGTCCCATATCTGTGAGCTCAATCGTTTCCACCTTGGGCTCGATCGCGGCGCCGTCATACTTCAGCAGCGACGCTGTGCCGTCGCCGGAGGCGAGTTTCAGCGTGATGCTGCCGGCCGGGTCCACAGTTGCGGTCCTGGGCGTCATCACCGTCAGGCTCACCGGCACGGCGCGCTCCAGCTCGAAGCTCTCCTCAACCGTGATGCGGTCGCGCACCCGATCGAGCGTGACCGTGCGCACCCATGACTTGACGCCTGCCTCCGGTGGATACGCTTCGGCGATGTTGAAGGAGTAAGTGGCCTGCTTGTCATCGGACGAATACTTGCGATCCGTCGCCTTGAACTTCACGCCGTCGTGCTGCATCACGCCGCCGATGGTAGGCAGGTTGTGATACGCCGACTGCATGGTCCAGATGGAGAAGCGCTCCGGGCTGAAGGTCTTGGCCGTATACGCTTCAACGCCCACGTCGATCGCCACCGGCTGGCCATCCTGATAGAGGATGTAGCTGCCCGTGTCATTGTGGGTGTGGCTGCGCCCGTTGTTTGCCGCCAGCACCGCAAAGTACATGCCATCGCTCGAATCCGCCTTCACCCGCGCCGTCACCAGCCCCAGGTCGGGATACCACGAGTCGCGGATCAAAGCATCTTCACCGTGCGCCGCGCGCAGCTCTTCGGCTCCCAGAACCTCAGGCAATGCGCGCGACAGCGTGGGCAAACTCAGGCCGCGGCGTCCCTCGGAGCTATCGTTGGTTGAGGTCAGGCCGCGCTTCGCGGCGTAGTAAGCGCCGAAGGCCGCGAGCTGTTCGTCGTGCACCGCCTTGCCGTAGCGGTAGAGCAGGTCGCCATCGGGGCCGGCGTGCACGTGCGCGTCTCCGTAGTCGATGTAGTTGTCGTCGCAGATGTGCGCATTCAGGATGTAGCGCGCCATGGCGTCGATGAAGGGATTGGCCAGGATGTTGGTCTGATGCCCGGTTGCGGCGTCAATCATGCTCACGGCCTCGAAGTAGCACATGGGCGAAGCGCTGAAGTATCCGGGGCCTTCTTCCTCGCCTGCATCCGGCCAGTACTGGTTCAGGTACTGATCCAGGCTCTTGAGTATGCGTGTGGTCTCGAAGATTCTCACCTTCGGATCTTCCTCGAGAATCAGATTGGCCACCAGAAGATTCGAGTTGATCCACGGCGTCCAGTTGTTCAGCCGCGCCGTGCGCGTGTTGGTTTCAAAGCCCATCCACCAAAAATCGTTGCGCTCGCGCGCCGGCTTGAGGATGTGCCGCTCTGACTCGATCACAATGCGCTTGTTGATCAGCGGCGATACCTGGTCGAGCTGATCGGCAAGCAGATATTTGGTCCACGCCAGCAGTTGCACCGTCTCGGCGCCGAACAGCTCGACAATCGGGTCGGTAACGTCCGGCAATCCGGGGCCGCCTTGTTGCATGTAAAGGTGCGCCGGCGCGCCCCAGAAAGTTTCTTCGCAGATGAGCCACACGCCGTTGGCAATGTCATCCATGAAGCGGCCTTTGCCCTCAAGGCACTCGGCCACAACCACATTCTTCAGGTGACCTCGGCGGCCGAAGCTCTGCGCCTCATAGCGCGAGCGGTTGCCGTTGCGCTTGTATTCGAGAAAACTCGAAGCCAGCAGCGCGTTCCAGCCGGCCTGTTGATCCTGCTCAGCCTGCGCAATGATCTTGGCGCGAATATCGGCCGGGACTGCTTCCCACGGCCCGCGCTCGCCCCAGCGCGGATAAGGATGCCACTCATCCACCGTCAGCAGCTTGCTGCTCAGAAAAGCTTCAGTGAACGTCGAGCTCAAAAGATCCTGCGGCGAAGTGGCCGGCGGAGCGTCCTGGCCCGCGATCGAAAGCGGCGCCATGGAGCGAATCAGTTTTTGCTGACCTGCCAAGGCAATGCTTCCGGCAAGAAAATCACGGCGATTCATCAGCGGGATCCCTCTCTCTTCTGCATGTCGTCGCTGTTATCACCCGGTCTCCGGTTGCGGAGACGCTGCAATGCAATCCATTGCATTGTTTGCGCGCTCCCAAAAGCTTCGCAGCTATTTTCGGGTGGTTCAGCGACCGCGTGCAAGTATACCGCCAGTCCGCATTCCCGGTCTGCAACCCCAATCCCGCATTGTGCGCCGGCACACGCCCGGAGGCCCGGTGCTTCCAGTCCTGCCGTGCCTTCAAGTAAAGTGAGGGCAAGGTGATCATCGATTTCGCCAGGCGCGCGCACGACCACAACTGGGAGCTCGATCCCATTACGCGCTCCCTGCTGGATACGGATTTTTACAAGCTCTTGATGCTCCAGTTCATCTGGAGGAATTTTCCGCGCACCCGCGCAACCTTTACGCTCATCAATCGCACCTCCGCAGCGCGGCTCGGCGATACCATCGACGTGGATCAACTGCGCCAGCAACTGGAGCACACCCGCAAGCTGCGCTTCCGCAGGTCAGAGCTGATCTGGCTGGCAGGCAACTCGTTTTATGGCCGCCGCGGCATCTTCGAACCGGCATTCCTTGATTGGCTGGAGCACGACTTCGCGCTCTCAGACTATGAGCTGTCCATCGAAGACGGCCAGTTGAATCTCCGCTTCCACGGGCTCTGGTCGGCCACCTCGATGTGGGAGATCTACGCGCTCTCTGAGATCGGCGAATTGCGGACGCGCGCCGCTCTCAAGGAGTTGGGCGAGCTGGAACTCGACATCCTCTATGCGCGCGCCAAGGCGCGGCTGTGGGAAAAGATGGAGCGGCTGCGCGGCATCCCCGAGTTGAGCGTGAGCGACTTCGGCACGCGCCGCCGGCACAGCTTTCTCTGGCATGAGTATGTGGTGAATGCGATGCACGACACCATCGGTCGCAGCTTCGCCGGAACCTCGAACGCGTATCTCGCCTACAAGCACGACCTCGAGGCCATCGGAACCAATGGCCATGAGCTGCCCATGGCCATGGCGGCCATGGCCGGCAACGATGAAGAGCTGAAGACCGCGCAATACCGCCTGCTTGAACTGTGGCAGCAGAGTTATCAGGGCGAGCTGCTGATTCTGCTTCCCGATACCTTCGGGACTACCCAGTTCCTGCGCGATGCGCCCGCGTGGGTGGCGAACTGGACCGGTCAGCGCATCGACAGCAAAGACGCTTATGTGGCGGGCGACGAGTATATCGCATGGCTCGCGCGGCACGGATGCGACCCGCGCCAGAAGCGGCTCATCGCCTCGGACGCGCTGGATGTGGAACAGATCCTCGGGCTGCATGCCTACTTTGGCGGAACGCTGCGCAATGGCGCCTCGCCAGACGACTTTCGCACGGCAAGCGACTTTATGGATGCGAGCCGCTGGATTCCCAACCGCCGCGTCCGCTTCAGCGCCGGCTGGGGCACACTGCTGACCAACGATTTCCGCAACTGCAATCCGAGCGGCGGCGACGGCTTCAATCCCGTAAGCCTGGTCTGCAAGCTCAACGATCTGGATGGCAGGCCCGCGGTGAAGCTCTCAGACAATTACTCCAAGGCGCTGGGCAATGCAGAGGAAACGGAGCGGTACAGGCGAGTCTTCGGCGTGGCCGGCGTGGCGGATGTGCCGGTGCTCACCTGAACGCTGCTCGATTGGAAAAAATAAGGCCGCGCACTGCCATCAAGGCCAGGCGCGGCCATCGTTTCTTGCGCCGGGATGTGCCCGGCTCAGTTTATCTTTCGCTCTTGGGCGCAAAGCCGAAGGTCACCGTAACGGAGAAGCTGCGGCCCGCCATCAGGCTTGGCGTGTCGAGCCCGTTGATCGCGGTGGTAGCGATGAACTGATCGGTATACGTAGTGCCCGCAATCATCGGCGCCGCCGGAGTTCCGGCCAGTGTGAGACTTTGAATGTTGTGCGAGTCGAGCAGATTCGTTCCGCCCAGCTGGATCTTCGTCTGATCGAACATCGAGTGGTTCCGGATGGTGTAGTTAAAGTAGCCGTCGAGCGTACTGAAGGGAGCGATGATCGCCTGGTTGTGATACTGGCCCGCGTCCACGCGTTCATTGCCGATGCGCTTGTTGAAGAGGCCCAGGTCAAAGCCGCGGCTCTGATAGGTGAGTCCTTCGGTTTCAGTATCGCTGGGTGTCTGCGCCACCCACAAGTCGGAAGGGGTCTGTTCATAATACGGGCTTGCCTGCGTGCCGGCGTTCAGCTCGCCCGAGTAGTATGCGTTGCCGGCCGTCCCGTTGAGATAAAGATTGAGTCCTTGCGGCAGCGCGACATTCGTCTCGAACTCGATCCCCTTGGTGATCGAGCTAGGCTGCAGGTAGTAGATCGTGTCTCCCTGGTCCACGTCGCCGGAGATATTGTCGATGGCCGATGAGTAGCTGTTCTGGAAGCGAATATGATACGCATCCGCATCGAAGGTAAACCGGTTGGCTTTGTAAACCGTGCCGATCTGGTACGTGGTGGAACGCTGCTGCTTGGGAGCGGTTTGAATCTGCGGAATGGCTGCGCTGGCTGAGGCCGCCGTCTGGTTGTAGTCGTACACGTTGCTGGGCGGCACCACGCTGCCGGTCGCGCCCTGCGCATACACCGAGAGGTTCGGCAGAAGCCGATAGTTGAAGTCCAGTGACGGCAGCCAGGCGGTAAAACTGCCGTGGTTGCTCACAGTTGTTGAGCACGCGGAGACACTGTTGGGACAGGTGAGCGGACCGACAGTCGAACCGTCGTCGGCATGGTGGAGCACATCGATGGTATAGGCCGCCAGCTTGGTGCCGGCAGTCACGTTCAGCTTGGGCAGCGCGTGCCATTCGAATTCGGCGTAGGGCTGATAGGAGTTCGTCCAGAACTGCTCATTGAACTTCGACAGCGGCTGATCGGCCCAGTTGTTCAGCGGATCGCTGGGATACTGGTGCCGGTTGGTCCTTGCCCACTCGTACCAGAGGCCGGTGCGAAAAACCCCGAAATGCGAGGTCTGCGAAACCACCAGCGTCTCACCATATTTGCGATAGCTGTTGTACTTGTCGATGCCGCAGGGCAGCGCCGCAATTCCCTTCTTGACCACCTGCACATCGCAGGGAGCAATCTTCACGCCGTCGTATGTATTGGAGCCATTCACCGTGGTCGACTCGGTGATCGGCGTGGCGTTCGAATACTTTTCGCCGTTGTCGTAGTTATAGGTGTACGGCTTCACGTCGAGATACCAGCCATGGCTGAACTGTGTCTTGAGGCCCACATATTCAAAGTCCGTCGGCACATCGTAGTAGTTGTACTGATAATCGAACCAGCTCACCGGATCGGAATTGTTGGTCATCAGGAATTTGACGCCGGCGCCGGTATACGGCAGCAGCCCGGTCGATGTGCTGGTGCTCGAGCAGGTCGAGGCATAAGGGGCCAGTGCGCCGAAGAGCTGGCAGCGCGTCGAGCTGAGGTTGGGTGTGTTCGCGTTGAGATGAATAACGCCGCTGTATCCGGTCAGCAGCGTCTTCGGCGAGATGGTGAACTGATACAGAATCGAGCCTGCGTCGCGGGTGTTGAAGTTGAAGGTCTGGTAGCCGTCAGAGCTCATATGGTGAACGTCGACAAACAGGTTTGACTTGGCGGGACCACCGAAGAATCCAAAATTTCCGGAGTTATAAGCGCCGTCGTAGAGCGTCGTGTTCCATGTGCCGTAGGAACCGGTGGCGCGTATGTCCTGCTCGCTGCCCAGCGGTTTCGAAAGCAGATGAATCGATCCGCCGAAGGGCGTGGGCCCGATGGTCGAAGCCGAGCCGGGACTGCGGTCGAAGTCTACGCCGCCAATCCACTGCGACGGGAAAAACGCCCACGAGTGGTGCGTGGGCGTGTTGGTGTCATAAAAGGGAATGCCGTCGAAATCGATGTCGTAATCGCCATCCTGGAAACCCCGGAAGTAGGTCTTGCTCTGTCCCAGTCCAATCCCGTCCGTGCTGGTCGAAAAGGCGCCGGGAACGATCTGAACCAGTTCGCCAAAGTCGGCAACGGGCGAGGCAAAGTTCTCAATATAAGTGTTCGAGACGAGCGACTGCGCCGAACGCTCCTCGATGAATCCGCCGCTGGGCGCTGTCCGCGCCGCAATCGACTGAATGCCGGCGTTGACCGTCACCTCCTGCACCATCGACTGGATATTCAATGTGAGCGGCACATGCTGCGTTTGCCCATCGGCGAGCGTGACGCCGGTCTTGGAAAACTTCGCGAAGCCCGTAGCCTCGATTTCAACCGTACAGGCCCCCGCTGGAAGCCCATCCACCGAGTAGTATCCGTTGGCGTCTGTGTGTGTTGTTTTTTGAGCGCCGGTCGCGATGTTCGTCACTGTGACCGTAGCATTAGCCACCGCGCTGCCCTGCGCGTCCAGCACGGTTCCGTCGAGCTTTGCGCCTGTAGTCTGCGCCTGAAGCGCGCCGGCAAATCCAAGCAATAGCATGAGGGTGGGTATGATCCATGCGGCCAGATGTCTGCGTCCGCTTCCTGAGAAGTGTTTCACGATAGTCCTCCAAATAAAGGGTGTCGAGCGTGCAAGTCGGCGCAGGTGCTGTGCGCGCCATGCATCAGAAGATTGTGAAAAGCCTGCGAATACGATCTGAAAGTACCAAGCAGATGTTGCGAGCGAATTACAGGAATATTTCGCAGGTGTTACAAACACGGGAATCTGCCGCCTTTTCCACCGTGCGTTCACACAGAACAGCAATTTGAGATCGTGAGCCGGAAGAGTTCTGTTCCCACCCGGCGAAGGCTCACCGATGTAGACTGCTCGAGTATGATGGTGCTCTCTGGTTGGTATGCGGGCCAGCTCAGGCGCGAGCTTGTGCTGCGCAACCGGCGTTATGCCCGCGGACGCGCCCACGTGGAGAGCTACGGCGATCCGCCGGTAATTGTCTACGCACCGGAGAAC
>JBAUCP010000358.1:0-1621 GCA_049677625.1 Occallatibacter sp.
GACATCTTTTTATGCCCGATCCGCGCACGCCGCTTCTGATCTTCGAAACACAACCCGGTTTCTCCAGGCGCCATGACGCATTCTGCAGCTCGTTCCTGCGTAACCGAAGGCGCGCCCCCACCAGCGCGCAAAGAGAATCTGTCATGAGCGATGAGCCCACGCACGCGAGCCCGTACATGACAGCGGAAGCCGCTGCCCGCCGCAGCCGCGGCAAGCTCGTAGCCTTTCTGGCCGCGCGTTCGGGAGATCTCGCCGCGGCCGAGGATGCGCTCTCCGATGCCTTCACATCGGCGCTCTCGGTTTGGCCGCGGGAAGGCTGTCCAGCCAACCCTGAAGCGTGGCTGCTGACCGTTGCCCGGCGCAAACTGATTGACAATCACCGCCGCCAGCGCGAGACCGCAAACAGCGAAGAGCTGGAACTGCTGGCCGACACCATGAGCTTCGCGGCAGAGGACGAGCTCCCCGATCGGCGCCTGGCGCTCTTGTTTGCCTGCACGCATCCGGCCATTGACCCTCAAATCCGCGCACCCCTGATGCTGCAGGTTGTTCTCGGACTGGAGGCTGCTCAAATCGCCTCCGCATTTCTCACTTCTCCAACAGCCATGGCGCAGCGGCTGGTGCGTGCGAAGGCCAAGATCCGTGACGCCGGCATTCCCTTCCGCGTTCCCGACCGCGGCGAGCTGCCGGACCGGCTCGAAGCCGTCCTTGACTCCATCTATGCGTGCTTTGCCGAGGGCTGGATTGACGCGGCCGGAACCGACATGGCACGCCGCGAGCTCGCCGGCGAGGCAATTTTTCTGGGCAGGCTGCTGGCGGAGCTTCTCCCCGATGAGCCGGAAGCTTGCGGTCTGCTGGCCCTGATGCTCTACGCAGAGGCGCGCAGGCCGGCCCGGCGCTCAGCCGAGGGAAAATTTGTTCCGCTGAGATTACAGGACCGTTCGCTATGGGATGCAGAAATGATTGAAGAAGCAGAATCGGCGCTGCGCCGTGCCAGCAGCGCGGGGCTCATCGGGCGATACCAGTTGGAAGCAGCCATTCAATCGGCGCACATCGAAGGCGCGCAAACGGGATCGGTGGCCTGGAGCGCGATCGTGAGTCTTTACGATGCTCTGGTGCAGTTGACCGGGTCGCCAGTCGCATCCGTCAATCGCGCGCTCGCCGTCGCCGAGCTCAATGGACCGGCCGCCGGCATGCAGGCCCTGGACGAAGTAAGCACCGACCGCCGCATGAGCGCCTATCAACCCTACTGGGCAGCGCGAGCGAACCTGCTGGCCCGCACCGGCGCGCGCGACGAGGCGCGCAAGGCCTACGAAATCGCCATTGGCCTGGAACGCGACCCAGCCGTCCGGGAATATTTGCAGACTCGCAGCGAAGAGCCGCAGTGACTCTCCATGGCCCCGCTCACCGCTTCAACCACAAATCCGCCGCCACAAAGCACAGGAACACCATCGCAATCACGCCGTTCATGGTGAAGAACGCCGCGTTCAACCGCCGCAGGTCACGCGGCGAAACCAGCGAGTGCTCATAAGCCAGCAGCAGCCCCACGGCACAGATGCCGAGCCATCCGGTCAACCGGAAATGAAACAGCCAGCCAAACCACACCAGCAGCCCCAGCATGGCG
>JBAUCP010000359.1:0-2266 GCA_049677625.1 Occallatibacter sp.
GTACGGAAGCTCGGTGATGACGATGTTCTCGCGCTCTTTTCCGGCCTGCTCGATGGCTGCTTTGGCACGCACCTGGAACGTGCCGCGGCCGGTTTTATACGCTTGCTCGATGCCGTCGCGGCCGTAAATGTAGCCGCCGGTCGGGAAATCCGGCCCGGGCACCACTCTCATCACCTTCTTCAAATTGGTCTCGGCATCTTCAATCAGCATCACTGTCGCTTCGATAATTTCCCTCAAATTGTGCGGCGGAATGTTGGTGGCCATGCCGACGGCGATGCCGCTCGATCCGTTGACGATGAGATTGGGAATGCGCGTGGGCAGAACGGTGGGCTCGAGCGTGGACTCGTCGTAGTTGGGCACGAAGTCCACGGTCTCCATGTCGATGTCGGCCAGCAGCTCGCCGGCGATGCGCTCCATGCGGCACTCGGTGTAACGCATGGCCGCGGGAGGGTCGCCGTCGACGGAGCCGAAGTTGCCCTGGCCGTCGATGAGCGGGTAGCGCAGCGAGAAGGGCTGCGCCATGCGGACCAGCGTGTCGTAGATGGCCGAGTCGCCGTGCGGATGGTAGACGCCCATGGCCTGGCCCACAACCTTGGCGCACTTGGTGTATTTCTTGTTGTGCTGCAGGCCCATCTCGTTCATGGCGTAGAGCACGCGCCGGTGGACGGGCTTGAGGCCGTCGCGGGCATCGGGCAGCGCGCGCCCGATGATGACGCTCATCGAGTAGTCGAGATAGGAGCGGCGCATCTCCTCTTCAATGTTGATGGGGATGGTGTTGGAGCCGCCGGGCGGCACACCGCCATCGAGAGGAAGCTGGGGATTCTGATCGTCTGCCATAGAGGTTTTCTGGGCCCGCTGGAAGGCGGCAAAAAATCCGGAAAATGCAGGGCCGGGGTCCGCAGGCTTACAGCTTTATTTTATTCCTCGCAGGGGCACTTTAGCAAGGCGGCGCTGTGCAAATAAGTCTTTATATTGCTTTAATTTATGGGGACTTGTGTGCGGCCGCCATGGAGCCCGGAAATCCTCACGCTCAAGGCCGCATGAGCGGCACGGAAATTCAGCGGAATTCCTTACACCATTCCCGGCAGACTGAGCAGGCACAGCACGGCCTGCAACAACACGATTGCCCCGGCGGCGGCGAGCGCGAGACGCGGGCGCGGGCTTTCGTACATGTCGGCAAAGACGCCGCCGGTGAAGGTGAACAGGAAGGGCAGCGACCAGAGCCAGGGACTGCCGGGAACGCCGGTCATGACCAGCACCATGCAGACCAATGCGCAGAACAGCGGAGCGGTGTTGCCGAAGTAGCGGGGCTTGGGCAGCGTGAGGTAGAGCGCCAGCGCGGCGCAGGCGGCGACAGTGGCTCCCGCGTTTGAGAACGTCAGGAAGAATCGCCGCGCGGGGTCGAGCGAGAACCAGAGGAAGCCTGCGGCGGAGCGGAAGACGTAGCTGTACGCGTCAGGAGAAAACCCGTAGCAGGCGAAGAGCAGCAGGAGCGCTCCGGCTGAGGCTACCAGCACCACGGGCAGCGCCTGGCTCCTGTGGCCCTCCGCCACCCACAGCATCAGCACCAGGCCCAGCAGCGCGGCCACGGGCAGGGCCGCAATGTGTGAGGCGGCGGCCAGGCCGAAGATCACGGTGAGCAGCACGATGCGCGGCCGCCATCTGCGCCGCGGCCCCTGCATGGCGTGGGCCACGCCGATGCAGGTATACACGCCGCCAAAGACGCCCAGCGCGGCCAGCACCTCGGTATTCGGCGCCAGGCAGGCTCTGAGCACCGGTGGAGAGAAGCAGTAGAGCGCCAGCGCCGTATAGCCGCCCAGGTTGCCATAGAGGCGCCGCGTGACCCACCAGACGCATCCGCCGAGAGCGCAGCCGGCCATGAGGAAGGGAAGACGCAGCAGAAGCAGAATGTGGGTCATCTGGTGGCGGAGCTCCCAGGTGCTCACTTCGCCGCCCGTCTGCACCACTTTGTCTTCCGGCTTGCGGAAGGCGTCCAGCGCGCGCTCAGCCAGCACGTTGAGGGTGAGCGGCAGGCCGGCCAGGCGATAGGCCAGAATGCCGTCATGGATGTTGCCGCAACTGGTGAAGTAGCCGGCCAGCGCCGAAGGCCGCTCCCAGGTTTCGCGCCCGCAGCGGGCGTACTGGTAGTCGCGGTCGGTGAGCGTCTGGTGGGCCACGACCCAGAGCCCCTGGACGAGAAAGAGGGCGAGAAAGCCGGCAGCGATGCGTTGCGGCAGATTGAAGCGAAAGCGGCGAAGGATTCCAA
>JBAUCP010000360.1:0-9889 GCA_049677625.1 Occallatibacter sp.
GGAAATCTCTGCGGGAGCAAGGGGTATTCATGGTCAGACTCCTCTCGATCTTCACGGCAGGGAACGATGATGGTTTGCCGGCCTGCGAGCGGCCGCTGCGGAATCTGCCCAATTGTACTCTCGGATGTGAGGCGGAGTCAGCAGGTTTGCGTCGGGGCTGGTGCGGTTCCACGGCAGGGCGGCCGCACTAAGAGGTTCGCTTGCTCAAAGTGGCGGGAAGCACGCGCATTCATCCGTCGTCATTCATGCGATTGTCCTGCGGCCCGGCCGGCGGGAAGGCCGTTTCGGGCCTGGAATGGTGAAGTGTATGGTGGATGTGTGCATTTTGCTGCCCGGCGGCTGAATCCGGCCGGGCGGCGGCACGCAAGCGCTCTCGTGACCGAATTCCTTCAAAACTCGATGCGAGCGGCGCGCTGGCTCATGGGCGTGGTATTGGCGTCGTACGCGGCCTGCGCCGCACTGGCGGTTGAGCCATCTACGCCGCTGGCCAACTACGGCCGGCAATCGTGGGCGATGGAGAGCGGGCTGCCGCAGAACACGGTCGAGGCGCTGGCGCAGACCGGCGACGGCTTTGTGTGGATCGGGACCGAGGCCGGGCTGGTGCGGTTTGACGGCGTGAGTTTTACGGTCTTCGACCGCAACTCGACGCCGGCGCTGCCAGGGAACGATATTCGCTGCCTGCTTGACGCGGCGGACGGCGCTCTGTGGGTGGGCACGAGCGAGGGGCTGGCGCGGTGGAAGGACGGCGCGGTGACTGCGTATTCCACGCGGAACGGGCTGCCAGGGAATACTATCCGCTCGTTAAGCGTGGATGCTCGCGGAGTTCTCATTGTTTCTACCGAAAACGGAGAGGTTGCAATCGATGGAGCGAAAGTAGTTCCGGTTAATTTCGATAAACTCACGTCTCCTTCGCCGGTATTGGATGTGATTTTCGCCGTGGCGCTGCCTGATGGCAGCACCGCGCAGGCAACGGTGAGCACGGTCACCGTGACACAAGGCGGCAAGGAGTTGCAATGGAGCGTGCGCAAGGAGCTGCCAGGCAGCCGCATCCAGGCGCTGTTTGCGGATCGCGAGGGGAGCCTGT
This sequence comes from Occallatibacter sp., assembly GCA_049677625.1. Taxonomy (GTDB): domain Bacteria; phylum Acidobacteriota; class Terriglobia; order Terriglobales; family Acidobacteriaceae; genus Telmatobacter. The sequence continues at coordinate 1,085 of JBAUCP010000360.1, forward strand.
GGATCGGCACCAACGGCGGGCTGGCGCGTTTCGCAGCGGGCAAACTCGATTTGCTCCCAGCAACCGATCCGCTGGCGCAAGCGTCAGTGCTCGCGCTCATGGAAGACCGCGAGGGCGATCTCTGGGTGGGGACGGAGACTGACGGGCTGCACATCCTGCGCGATCAGCGGTTCCGCGTGATCGGTATGCGGGAGGGGTTGTCGTCTGACGACACGACCACGGTGGTGCAGGATGGCGCGGGGACGCTGTGGGTGGGCACGGCGGACGACGGGCTGAATGCGCTGCGCGAAGCCGGGAGCGGGGTTGCGCCGGTGCGAAACTACTCCGTGCGTAACGGGCTGGCGAGCGATGTGATCCTGTCGCTGGCCGCTGCGCCAGACGGCGACCTGTGGGTGGGCACGCCGGATGGGCTGAGCCGGATCCGCGGGGGTAGCGTTACTACATTCACTTCAGCCGACGGGCTGCCGGATGACTTTATCCGCTCGCTGCTTGTCGATAGGGACGGGTCGTTATGGATCGGAACCCGGCGCGGGCTTGTGCACTGGCTTGAAGGCGGAGGGTCTGCTGGCAAGATGCAGATTTATACGCATGCAAACGGGCTGGGCAGCGACCTGGTGGGCGCCATCACGCGCGACACGAACGGCGGCCTGTGGGTGGCGACGCTGGCCGGGCTGTCGCGTCTGCGTGGCAACGCAATCACGAACTTCACAACCGCAGATGGGCTTCCGAGCAATGTAGTGACGGCGCTGGTCGCGGAGCCGCGCGGCGCACTGCTGATCGGTACGGAGAACCATAGCTGGGACGTGTGGAATGGGTGGGCCTTCTCCGCGGCGCAGCGCGGCGACGCGAACCAGACGACGGTGCACGCGATTCTGGACGATGGACGCGGGCACTTGTGGTTTGCAACCAGCGATGGCATTGCGCGGTGCGATCTGAACGGCGCGAGTGCGGCGCAGTGTGCGCCCTGGATCGAGTTCGGCGCGGCGGACGGACTGCGCAGCCGCGAGATGGCGGCGAACAGTCATCCTTCCGCGTGGCGCTCGCAGGACGGCCTGCTCTGGTTTACCACGCCCAAAGGCCTTGTTGAAGTGGACCCGGCGCACTTCGCCATCAACACGCTTCCGCCGCCGGTGGCGCTGGAGCGCTTCGCCGTTGACGACCTCTCCCAACCACTGCGTGGGGCAGGCTCTTGGTTGAGGGTTGAGGCGGGCCATGTGCACTTCGAATTCGATTACGCGGGGCTGAGCTTCATTGCGCCGCAAAAGGTGCGCTACCGCTATATGCTGGAGGGCTTCGATCACGGCTGGACTGAGGCAGGCGCACGGCGCGCGGCGTATTACACGAATATCCCGCCGGGGCGCTACACATTCCGCGTGCAGGCTGCGAACAACGACGGGGCATGGAATACGGAGGGCGCGGCGCTGGCCTTCGAGCTGCGTCCTCACTTCTATCAGACGCTGTGGTTTTATCTGCTTCTGCTTGCTGCCGCGGTAGCTGCGCTGGTTCTATTGCTCAAAAGACGGTTGCGCCGCGCGGAGCGCGAGTTTCAGGCAGTGCTGCGCGAGCGCAGCCGCATTGCGCGCGAGATTCACGACACGCTGGCGCAGGGATACGTTGGAATTTCGATCCAGTTGGAAGTGCTGGCCGAGCTGCTGCGGCTGAGCAAGGTGGAGGCCGCGCAGAAACAGCTCGATGCGACGCGCGACCACGTGCGCGAGGGGCTGGCCGACGCGCGGCAATCGATATGGGCGCTGCGCACGCAGGATGCGGGCGAGACCACGCTGCCGGTGCGGTTGCGCAGGCTGGCGGAGGCAGCCGCGGGCAACGGGCTTGAGTCGCGGTTCAGCGTCTTCGGCGCCTATCGTCCGCTGCCAGCGGAGACGGAGCGGGAATTGCTGCGCGTGGCGCAGGAAGCCGTCCATAATGTAAAGAAGCACGCAGCGGCCAGTCAGTTGTTTGTTCAACTGGAGTACGGGCTGGCGGCGATTGCGCTCGAAGTGAGAGACAATGGACGCGGCGGCGCGAGCGATGCGCCGGCCGGGTCTGCCGCGGGTCACTTTGGGCTGACCGGCATGAGGGAGCGCGCGGCGGCGATTGGCGGCACGCTGAAGGTGACGAGCGCGCCGGACGAGGGAACTACGGTAAGGCTCGAAGCGCCGGCCCCGGAGGGTGCGCGCGAGCAGGCGAAAGAGACAAAATGACGAAAGAATCCATTCGTGTACTGGTGGTTGACGACCATAACGTGGTCCGGCAAGGCCTGGTCGCCTTGTTGAATGTGGCCGAGGGCATCGAGGTTGTGGGCGAGGCAGCGGACGGCGCGGAGGCGGTTGCGCAGTATCGCAAGCACAAGCCGGATGTGACGCTCGTCGATCTGCGACTGCCGCGGATGAGCGGCGTGGATGTGATCCAGCGCGTGCGCATGGAAACGCCGGGGGCGCGGTTCATTGTGCTCACTACGTATGACGGCGACGAAGATATTTATCGCGCACTCAAGGCCGGCGCAAAGGCCTATTTGCTGAAGGGCATGACCAGCGAGGAGCTCATCTCGACAATTCGGTTGGTGCACGAGGGCAAGTCGCATATTCCGCCGGTCATTGCCGAGCGGCTGGCCGGGCGCATGGGCGCCGAGGATTTGACGCCGCGCGAGTTCGACGTGCTGGAGCAGATTGTCTACGGCAAGAGCAACAAGGAGATTGCGGCCGAGCTCGACGTCTCAGAGGCGACAGTGAAGACCCACATCAACAGCCTGCTGGGCAAGCTGGGCGTGACAGACAGGACGCAGGCAGCCACGGCGGCCATTCAGAGGGGCATCGTTCCGCTCGAATCGCTGCCCAAGCCGAAATCATCATGAAGAAAGTTCTGACAGCATCGATGCTCTGTTCCGCTGCGCTTTGGCTTGTGATTTCGCCGGCGCCGGTTGCGGCGCAGCCGTGGCGGCAGGCAACGCAGAGCGAGCTCACGTCGGTGCTGCCGTCGCGCGCGCCAGTCGTGAGCGAACATATCGAGACGGAGATGCGGACGGCGTCGGGCATTGTGGACGAGCGAGGTCGGTTTATCGCCGGCGTGGTGCTCATCACGGCAGGCTACTCGGCCGATGGAAAGTACTCGCACTATCTGGTGGTGCAGGCGCCGGTGCGGATCGGCGGCGTTGCGCTCAAGCCCGGCGAGTACGTGTTTGGATGGACGCGGTCGGAGACGGGCGATTCGCTGAGCGTCCACTTCAACGAGGCAGCGACCGGCGCGCTGGTGGGAACGACCGACGCGCACTGGATTGCCGGCTCAACGCGCATCGAGAGCCTGCACATCTGGCCACCGCAGGATAAGGCGCTCCTCCAGATCGGGCGGTTTGGCATTCCTTACAAGCTGGGCGGCGAATGAGTGCGAGGCTCGGTGGGTGACTCCTCTAAAAGAGGAGTCTCGTAGTCACCGCGATCTCGTGGTTGTAGGAATGAAACTTGCTCGTGGCGATCTGGACCCCGGCGCCGGCGCAGATTCCCAGCCGGCTCTTCGGGTTTTCAGGCCGGATTTTGTGCGTAAAGAGCATGCCGGGCGTGGCGAAGACCTGATTTTTGCCGTCGTTGGCGCCGCCTTTAAAGTACGTCGCGTTGAACTCGACCTCGGGCCAGAAGTATTTGGCCACGTGCGCCTGCATTGCCGTGTTCCACGCAATCGAGCGGCCCAGCTTGGCCGTGTCTTTTACGGGAAGGTTTGCGCCCAGGGTGCTCTGCACGTCAAACCACTTGTAGCCTTTACCCACGCCGGCGGTGGGCGTGATGGATGCATCGGTGCTGCCGTTCTTATGGCTTCCCGTGGGGATAGTGCCCAAAATAGAAGCGCTCGCCACGTAGTTGCCGTGATTCGCGTTGCCGGCCAGGAAGCGATACTTCCACAGAAACGACATATCGCCTGCGCCGTTGAGAGTGGTGGGCACGCTGTGCACGAGATACGGCGGCAGGTTGGTATCCACTTCGGTATTGGCGAAGGGGATGAGGTTGAGCCCCTTGCTTCCATCGATGTTCCAGGTTTGCGCGTGGTTTGAGGCAGTCTGGCGGATGAAGTCGGAGCGGTCAACCTGGATCAGTCCAACATAAGCAGTGATGAGCGGCGGTGGCCACGCGGGTTGCTTCGATTGGGTCTGCGAGGTGCGCTGCTCCCAATTCGAGAAAAAGTTTTCCTGCGCCGGCAGGGACATGGAGACAGTGAGTGCCGCGAACAACAGGACTGCGGTGCGTCGCATTTCGACCTCGCTTATGGTCTGGGAAGAATCCTCAGGAGCATGACAGGCCGCACGCACGGCAAACAACCAACTTTTGGTGGAGATGAAAGTCCATCCATCAGGCGGGCCGGATGCGGCGCGCGGACCCGATTTTCGAGCGCCCTGCTTCGCGTACACTGGACGGTGTTGCGGAAAAGCTGGTTGCACGGCGATGGGGATGGGAACAATGCAAAGCGTGAGGCCGCTGGCCTTGCTGATTCTGATGGCGGCTGCGGTCCGGGGCGGCGCGCAAGGGCGCTTCGATGCTGAGGCGGTGCGGCTGAACAATCGCGGCGTGGCGCAGATGGGCCAGCAGTTTACCGATCGCGCCGCGGAGAGTTTCGCCGCGGCGTGCAAGAAGGACCCCACGCTGGCGCAGGCCGAGGTGAACGAAGGCATCGCGCTGCTCACGCTGCAAAAGCTGGACGAGGCCGAAAAGGCACTGCGTGCTGCACTGACTTTGGATCCGGCCAGTGCCCAGGGGTGGTACAACCTGGGTCTGGCGCAGCACGCGGACAACCAGCTCGACGACGCGCTGGCCAGCTTTCAGCACGCGGCCAAGATCGATCCGCGCGATGCGGATTCGGAGTACTTCGTAGGCGTGTGCTACCAGGAGATGAAGCAGTACGACAAGGCCATTGCTGCTTTTGAGCAAACGCTCAAGGTGAATCCGCTGCATGCTTCGGCGGAGTTCGGGCTGGCGCGCGCGCTGCAGCGCAGCGGACACATCGACGAGGCGAAGGACCACTTCAAAATCTTTCAGCATCTGGCAAGCACCAAGATCTCTGCGCCCATTGGCCTGGCGTATGGCGAGCAGGGCCACTACTCGACGGCGACCGCGGTGGAAGAGCCGGAGGCAAAACCGCGCGCCATGATTCCGGTGAAGCTGGTGGCGCAGCCCGTGCTTTCCCAGCTCACGTTCACCACCACGGGCGGTGCTTGCATGATGGACGTGACCGGCTCAGGGCACATGGACCTGGTGCTGATGCAGTCAGGCGAGCAGGCGATTGGCGTGATACATGACAAGGGCAACGGCAGCTTTGAAGTGCTGGATGCCGCAGCAGCGGGACTGAAGGCGAGCGGCCACGCGGTTGCCTGCGCGGTGGGCGACTACGACGGCGACGGACTGAACGACCTGGCTGTTGCGCTGGACGATCAGGTACGCCTGTATCACAATCTCGGCCATGGACAGTTCAAGGACGTTACGGCGGATGCAGGCCTTGCTCCGCGCAATCGCCCGTCCGGCATTACCTTTGTCGACTACGATCACGACGGCGATCTGGATCTGCTGCTGACAGGCTCTGGATTAAAGCCCGGCGATGCGCCCAATGTTTTGTGGCGCAACGACGGCAATGGGACGTTTACCGAGTGGACCGAGCCTACGGGACTGGGCGGCAGCGGTACGACCGCCTCAGCAATTCTCACCGACTTCAACAACGATCGCGCCGTGGACCTGGCGGTGACGGGCGACGGGCCTTCGCCGTTGCTCTACGTGAATCCGCGCGAGGGGAAGTATCCGACGCAGCCGCTCTATGAAGCCAGTCAGCAAGCTGACGTTGGCGCGGCACTGCCGGCTACTGTGGGCATTGCCGTGCTCGATTACAACAAAGATGGCTGGATGGATATTGCCGTCACGCATGCGGGTGCACCAGGGCTTACGCTGTGGCGCAACGTCGCGGCGCCGGATGGAGTGAGCCGGCGGTTTGAGCGCGTTAATCTTCCGCTTGAGGGCGCGCTGCGCGGATGGGGGCTGACGCCGATCGACATCGATAACGACGGCTGGATCGATCTGGCGGCCATCGTTGAAACAACGGCCGGGCCCGAAGTGCGCGTCTTCCGTAATCGCGGCGACGGCAGCTTTGAGGATGTGAGCCATGCGCTCGGTCTCGACGGCCTCACGCTGCACGAGCCGCGCGGACTGATCGCGGCCAATGTGGACAACGATGGCGCGACGGACCTGATTGTGACGCAGGTAAATGCGCCGCCCGTGTTGCTGCGCAATGTGGGCGCGAACAAGAATCATTTTGTGCGCCTCGACCTGACCGGCTTTGCGGACAACAAGACGGCGCTGGGCGTGAAGGTAGAGGTGTTTGCCAACGGGCTGTGGCAGAAGTGGGAGCTGGCGGGCGCATCGGGTTACCAGACGCAGGCCGCACCGCAGATTCTTGTAGGGCTGGGCGATGCGGAAAGCATCGATTTGCTGCGCATTCTGTGGCCCACCGGCGTGCTGCAGGACGAGATCGACCTGCCGCACACGCAGGTGATTGCCATGAAGGAAGCGGACCGCCGCGGCAGCTCTTGCCCGGTGCTGTTTGTGTGGGATGGGCACAAATACAAGTTTGTGACTGACGTGATTGGCGCCGCCGTGGTGGGCCACTGGTTTACGCCGCAGCGGACCAACATTCCCAAGCCAGGCGAGTGGGTGAAGGTGGACGGCGCGGATGTGGCTACGGTGAACGGCAAGGTGAGCGTGCGCTTCATGGAGCCGATGGAAGAGGTCAATTATATTGACCAGTTGCGGCTGGTGGCCGCGGATCATCCCGACGATGTGGAGGTGAATCCGGATGAGCGGTTCCTCGACAATCCGCCGTTTGCTTCAGGCAAGATGGTGGCCAGCGCGGATGTGCGGCTGCCCGCGGGCGCGTGGGATGGCAATGGGCGCGATGTGCTCGATCTGGTGAGCCGGCGCGACCACAGATTCGCCAGCGGATTTACGGCGCTGCCACCGTTTGACGGCTTCGCAAATCTGCACGCATTCACGTTGGACCTGGGCGACGTGAAACCGAATGCGCCGCTGCGGCTGCTGATGACCGGCTATGTGGACTACTTCAGCGCGACATCGCTCTACGCGGCGTGGCAGGCGCGCATGAAGGAGATTCCGCCGTATGTGGAGGCGCAGTTGCCTGATGGCACATGGAAGCGCATTCCCGGCGACGCGGGATTTCCTGCGGGCCTGGAACGCACCATCGTGATCGATTTGACCGGCAAGCTGCCCGCGGGCACGCGGCGCGTCCGGCTCATGAGCAATCTGCAGCTTTACTGGGACCAGGTGCTGATTGACCAGAGCACGAACGCCGAGGCGCGGACGACCGAGGTTCCGCTCAGCTTTGCCACGCTGCACTTCCGTGGATACCCGAAGCAGATTGAAGGCGCGAGCGACGGCGACCTGGACTACGACTACAACGTGGTGAGTTTGACCGGGCCGTTCCAGCACGAGCGTGGCAGCTACACGCGCAAAGGCGATGTGACCGAGCTGGTGAAGGGAATCGACAATCGGTTCGCGATCTTCGGCAGCGGTGAGGAGATTGCAGCGGAGTTCGATACGACGAAACTCCCTGCGTTGCCGGCGGGCTGGAAACGCGACTACTTCTTCTACGCGAATGGATTCGTCAAAGATATGGACTGGTGGGATGCGTTGCCCTTCACCGTGGCGCAGATGCCCTTCCATGGCATGAGCCGGTATCCGTATCCGAGCACGGAAAAATATCCTGACGATGCTGGTTCGGTCGCGTATCAGTTGAACTGGAATGACCGCTTCGAGTCAGGCAACCAGGTGCACTCGTACCGGTTTGACTACAAGCTAATGCCGTCGACGCCTCGTGAGGACTTGCCGGTGTCTTCGAATCAGGATAAGTAAGGATGAATGCTGTGGATCAGGAGCTGGTGCTCGCGCCGGCGACGCGCCAATTAGAGCTGCTGCGCGCCAGGCAGGTTTCGGTAGTGGAACTGGCCGAGGCGCACATCGGGCAGATTGAGCGGCTGAATCCCGCGCTGAATGTCTTTGCCGACTTCGATGCGGAGCGGGTGCGTGTGCAGGCGCGAAGCATGGATGCGGTGCGCGATGGGCGCGGCGCGCTGCACGGATTGCCGGTGACGGTGAAGTCGTCGATTGCCACGGCGGGGTATCGCTGCGAAATCGGCAGCCTGCTTTACAAAGGCGACACGCCGCGCGAGGATGCGGTGGTGGTGGCGCGGCTGCGCGCGGCGGGAGCGTTGATTCTGGGTACGACCAACTGTCCGGAGCTGCTGATGGCTTACGAGACGGCGAACGATCTCTATGGGCGCACGCGCAACCCGTGGGACCTGGAGCGCTCGCCGGGAGGGTCGAGCGGCGGCGAGTCGGCGGCGATTGCAGCGGGGCTTTCGGCTGCGGGACTGGGTAGTGACAGCGGCGGCTCGGTGCGCGTGCCGGCGCATTTTACGGGGATCTGCTCGCTCAAGCCCACGCCGGGCCGCGTGCCGGGCCGCGGACATATTCCGCCCTGCGTGGGGCCGTTCTCGGTTCTGGGAGCGATTGGGCCCATGGCGCGGACTATTGCCGACGTGTCTTTGCTGTTTCGCACGCTGAGCGGGCAGGATCCGCTCGATCCGTCGAGCCCGCCGGTTGCTCCGCGCGAAGCAGGTCTCGATGAGCTGCGCGCACATGCGATCGGACTCTTCGAGGATGACGGGATTACGCCGGTGACGCCGGAGACGCGCGCCGCCGTGCAGGTTGCGGCGCAGGCGCTGCGCGAGGCAGGTTTCCGCGTGGAGCCGTTCCGGCCGCGCAC
>JBAUCP010000361.1:0-4047 GCA_049677625.1 Occallatibacter sp.
CTGCTGCACTCCGCCGCTATCCCCGAATGGCAGGTTTATTTTGAACCAGTATCTTCCGCGCAGTGTCCCGGTCACCGTCTTGAGGTGCGGCGAGGCGGGGTACTTCTGATAGAACTCCTCGAAGGCCATTGGCGTTCCGGCGTTGGACGCGGACTGCCACGCAGCGAGCTCGTCCTGGGTCTCGTTGAGAGGGGCGGCGGTTGAGGTTTGTGCAAGAGCGAAAGGCGCAAGCCCGAGCACGCAAAAACACGCCAACCCTGCCGCGGCATAACGTTGCCCGGTTTGCCATAAGCGGCGGACTTTCAGAATAGCCATGCGATGCAACCTTGCAGGAAAGTGCCGGAAGTATAGCAGAAGGCAAATGGGGGCGTCGCGGGAATCCGGCGAGGGCAGATCGGGCAGAGCAGAAGAAGACCCGGGCCTAAAGGCCCGTATTGAGCCGCCGTTTCCAGGGGCCTGAAGGCCCCTGCTCCCTCCGGGGACTACAAACGCTCACTCCGGAAACGTCAAATGCTCCCTCCGGAGACGGACAAACGCCAATAGCCGGCATTCTTCTTTAGAAGTGGCTGCGATGCTTATGAAGTGCTTCCGCCGGGTTTGTCGCCGACGGCGAGGAGGGTTTGGAATTGCGGCTGCTCGGGTTCTTTGTCTACTACGGTGGTTTCGATGTTCAGGAAGCCGGCTTTTTGGAGTAGGGATTCCAGCTCAGATTCTGTAAAGCCCAGCCACTCGTCGGCGTACATTTCGCGAGCTTCTTCGTAGCGGTGCTTGGCGAGGTCGAGGATGACGATGCGGCCGTTGGGGGTGAGGATGCGGGCGGCTTCTTCCAGAGCCCGGGCGGGGTGCAGGGCGTGGTGGAGGGATTGGGAGAAGAAGACTACATCGACTTCAGCGTTGGCGATGGGGAGCTCTTCCATGTCGCCCAGGCGGTAGTCCACATTCTTGACGCCGTTGCGCTGGGCCTCTTCGCGGGCGACTTCGATCATGCGGGCGGAGGTGTCGACTGCGATCACACGCACGGCCCTTTGGGCGAGTAAAAGAGCGAAGCTGCCTTCGCCGGCGCCGAGGTCGGCTACGGTGACCGGGGGCATGAGGCGGAGCAAGGCTTCGGCCAGGGCCTTCCAGGATTTGCCGGGGACGTAGTTGCGGCCGAGACGGCCGGCGACCGAGTCAAAGAAGCTGCGCATCTTGTCCTGGCGCTTTTTTAGAACGCGGCGGCGGGCAGCCTGGTCGGCTTGGGCTTCGGGGATCTCTTTTTGGGCGCGGTCAAGGAGCTGGTCCAGAACGGGACCGCCATCAGAGGCGGCGAGGCGGTAGAGATTATTTTTGCCGGTGCGGCGGTCTTCGACCAGGCCGGCCTGCTTCAATTGCGACAGATGCGTGGAGATGGTGCTCTGGCCCATGACCAGGATCTCCTGCAGCTCGGCTACCGACAACTCCTCTCCGTCCAAAAGCAGGAGAATACGGAGACGGTTGGGGTCGGCGACGACCCGCAAGATTTTTACGATTTGGGGCATTGACGGCATGGGTGCTTTCTGATACACATCAATATATCACGATGGGACGATGGAAGCAGCGGAGTTGGCGGAGTTGGCGGAGTTGGCGGGGTTAGCGGCGCTAGCGGAGTTAGCAAATTCTCGGCGGGGTGAGGGGCGTGCTTTCCCAGGTCTCATCCGCCGCGGCGGACTAGACCTGGGGCACCCGGCATTTGCGGCGCGTGAGAGAGATTGAAGGCAACAGAGAGATTCAAGGCAGCAACTGATTTCAAAAGGAATTTGAGGAGAGATTGAGATGGTGAGTTCGACGATGGAAGTTACGGAACTGGGATACAAAGTGGCCGATATGGGGCTGGCTGAGTGGGGGCGCAAGGAGATCACCATCGCCGAGCAGGAGATGCCGGGGCTGATGTCGATCCGCAACAAGTACGCGGCTGAGAAGCCGCTGGCTGGCGTGCGGGTGACGGGCTCGCTGCATATGACCATCCAGACGGCAGTCTTGATTGAGACGCTGGTGAGCCTGGGCGCGGAGGTGCGGTGGGCGAGCTGCAATATCTTCTCGACGCAGGACCACGCGGCGGCGGCGATTGCCGCGACGGGCGTGCCGGTGTTTGCGTGGAAGGGCGAGTCGCTCGAAGAGTACTGGTGGTGCACGTACCAGGCGCTGAATCACAAGGGCGGCAAGGGTCCGGAGCTGGTGGTGGACGATGGCGGCGATGTGACGCTGCTGATCCACAAGGGCTATGAGCTGGAAGACGGCGACGGCTGGGTGAATACACCGAGCGGCAGCCACGAAGAAGATGTGATCAAGGACCTGCTGAAGAAGGTGCATGCTGAAGACCCGCAGCACTGGCATGAGGTAGCGAAGGCATGGCGCGGCGTTTCAGAAGAGACGACCACGGGCGTGCACCGGCTCTACAAGATGATGGAGGCGGGCAAGCTGCTGGTTCCGGCCATCAACGTGAATGACTCGGTGACCAAGTCGAAGTTCGATAATCTGTACGGCTGCCGCGAGTCGCTGGCCGACGGCATCAAGCGCGCGACGGATGTAATGGTAGCGGGCAAGGTTGCGGTCATCTGCGGATATGGGGACGTGGGCAAGGGATCGAGCCACTCGCTGCGCGGCATGGGCGCGCGAGTGATTGTGACCGAGGTGGACCCGATCAATGCGCTGCAGGCGGCGATGGAAGGGTTCGAGGTGACGACCATCGAAGACACGCTGGGGCGCGGTGATATTTATGTCACCTGCACCGGCAACACCGACATCATCACGCTCGATCACATGAAGAAGATGAAAGACCAGGCGATTGTGTGCAACATCGGGCACTTCGACAACGAGATTCAGATGGACCGGCTCAACGAAGAAAAAGGCGTTGAAAAGCTGAACATCAAGCCGCAGGTGGATTTCTACAAGTTCCCCGATGGGCATGGCATCTTTGTGCTGGCCGAGGGGCGGCTGGTGAACCTGGGCTGCGCGACGGGACATCCGAGCTTTGTGATGAGCAACAGCTTTGCCAACCAGACGCTGGCGCAGATCGATTTGTGGAAGAACAAGGACAGCTACGAGACGAGGGTGTATGTGCTCCCGAAGAAGCTGGACGAAGAGGTTGCGCGGCTGCATCTTGAAAAGATTGGCGTGAAGCTGACCACGCTGACCAAGAAGCAGGCGGATTACCTGGGCGTGGCTGTCGAGGGGCCGTATAAGGCGGAGCACTACAGGTACTAGCTGTCAGTAGTCAGTGAACAGTGGTCAGTTGTTGGGTTAGGTTTGTGGTTTCCCAGGTCTCAAAAGCGAGACATGGGGCACCCGGCAATAGTGGCCGGCGAAGAGCAAAAACTTCGTGGCCCATCCTTTCGATCCGCCGCGGCGGATTTTTGTCGAAAGGGTGGGAAAGCACGAATTTAGATTCAATTATCAAAAGCTTACGTTGATTGGGTATTTTGACTATGAGCACGCAGCCTGGTTTTTCGTTTGAGTTGTTTCCTCCGCGGACGCCGGAGGGCGCGGCGAAGCTGCCGGCCGTCATCAAGCAACTAGCGGCCGTCAAACCGGATTATTTTTCTGTGACGCATGGCGCGGGCGGATCGGGGCAGAGCGGCACCTACGAGACGCTGCTGGCGGTGGTGGAGCATGCGGGCGTGGAAGCTGCGCCGCACCTGACCTGCGTGGGATCGACGCGCGCCAATATTGCCGCTACGCTCGACCGCTATCGCGAGGCGGGGGTAAAGCGAATTGTGGCGCTGCGCGGGGATCTGCCGGCGGGCGCTGAAGATGCCTCAGCGCCGGGTGAGTTTCACTACGCGAACGAGCTGGTGAGTTTCATCCGCGAGACGCACGGCGACGCGTTTCATATCGCAGTGGCCGCGTATCCGGAGATGCATCCGCAGGCGGCGAACCCAGGCGTGGACTTCGAAAACTTCCGTCGCAAGGTGGAGGCGGGTGCGGACTCGGCGCTGACCCAGCTCTTCTATAACGCCGACGCGTATTTTGATTTTTTAAATCGGTGCGAGAAGGCGGGCCTTCAGATTCCGGTGGTGCCGGGGATCATGC
>JBAUCP010000362.1:0-6382 GCA_049677625.1 Occallatibacter sp.
TCGCAGCGCCACCTTCAACCTGGGCGTCCTGCAAGGGCTGGCCGAGCTCGGCCTGCTCCCCTGCCTCGACTATCTCTCCTCGGTCTCCGGCGGCGGCTACATTCACCAGTTTCTGGCGGCGTGGATCGTCCGCGACCCCGAGGGCTTCCGTGGTGTCGAGCGCAAGCTTATCCCGCGCCCCGAGCCCGGTTGCCCCATCCGCGCGCCCGAGCCCATCAAATGGCTCCGCCGCTACGCAAGCTACCTCACTCCGCGCCGCGGCATTCTGTCCACCGACACCTGGACCCTCATCGCCATCTGGTTCCGCAACACCATGCTCAACCAGATCCCCATCGTCTCCTTCCTCGCCGGTGTGTTTCTGCTCCTCAACCTGCTTGTGCCCGAGACCGCAAAAGTGGTCTTTCAGTTCGGGCCCATGACTCTCGGCATGTGGTGCTTCCTGCTCGCCGCGGGCATGCTGCTGGGAGCTCTGGTCGTCATATCGATCATCATCCTCGGCCGCGATCTGAAGCACCAGACCCAGTTCGCCAACCTCCGCTCTAACCAGGAAGCCGAAAGGCAGAAAGCCGTCAGTCAGGCAGCCGGGCAATCGACTCAGGCTGCGCCCGCGGCCGCCGCCACGGCCGCGAACGCTGTTCCCACCGCCGCCCAGCTCGACCAGCAGGAGACCCAGCTCTATGAAAGTCTGCTCACCAACCAGCAGGTGCAGATTTACATCATCGCGCCCTGGCTGGCGATGTCTGTCTGGGCCGCATACTGGCACGAGATACCCTGGTCCGCTCCGCGCTGGGCCGAGTACCTCTGCTGGGCCGTCCCCATCGTGGTGCTCTCCGCTATCACCCTGTCCGTCGCCTTTGCTGGCGGCGCACTCAAATCCTTCGATGCCCTGCATACCAGTAAAAAGGGCCGAAACTGGGCCGCCGCCGGCATCGCGCTCTCCGCGGTCGCCGCATCGGTCGCAGCCTGCGTCATGGGCTGGGGCTTTCAGAAGGGCATCATCCAGCTCTCCGGGCACATCAGCGCCAAGTTCTGCCATCCCGGCTGGTTTCACTTCGACCTGCCCCTCGATCCCTGGCGGCTGCGCATCGTGATTCTGCCGGCGCTCCTGCTCTGCGTCCCCTACGTCGCCATCGAGCTCACCCTCGGGCTGCTCGGCCGCGACTACGTTGACACCCGCCGCGAGTGGCTCGCCCGCCTCCGCGCGTGGTCCATGCTGTACGCACTCATGTGGACCGGCCTCACCGGCATCGCGCTCGTTGCGCCCTATTTGGTCTATTTCCTGCTCTCCAAGGGGCCGGCTATCCGCATCTCGGCCGTGGTCGCCTTTCTGGGCTCTCATATCACCACCCTGTTGGCGGGGTCGAGCGGCAAGAGTGACGGCAAGCCCACCAGCAGCGGCATCTTCGGCTACAAGCCCATGGACCTGGTCGCCATCGCCGCCGCTCCCGTCGCGGTCGTCACCTTCCTCATCGCGCTTGCCTTCGGCGTGGAGGCGCTGGCCGCCGGGCTCTTTCAGCCTCACCATCCGCTCGCCTGCACCCTCTGGCTGGTAGCCTGCGTAATCGCCGCCGGCCTGCTGGCTCTGCTCTTCGGCTGGCGTCTCGACATCAACGAGTTCTCCATGCAGTCGTTCTACCGCAACCGCCTCTCGCGCTGTTATCTGGCCGCCTCGCTCTGGCGGCGCAAGCCGAATCCCTTCAGCGGCTTCGATATGCGCCATCGCGTCGAAACCGCCAATCCGCGCGGCTGCGTCGCGCCGCCGCTGGTCGCCGACCTCATCCCCGATAACTTTGACCAGTGCGGCCTGCCTCCGGGCGAATACGGCGGGCCGTTCCCCATCTTCTGCTCCACGCTCAACCTAACCACCGGCGAAGACCTCGCCTCGCAGGAGCGCAAAGGAGCCAGCTTCGCCTTCACCCCGCTCTATTCCGGCTACAACGTCGACTGGACCGAAGCCCGCAAGGACGAAGGGGTGAGCCTCAACGGCTACGTTCCCACTCGCACCTACGCCTATCGCGGCGGCGGCATTCACATCGACACCGCGGTCGCCATCTCCGGCGCCGCCGTCAATCCCAACCAGGGCTACAACAGCAATCCCGCGCTCGCCTTCCTCATGACCTTCTTCAACGTCCGCCTGGGCTGGTGGATCACCAATCCGCGCAAGATCAAACTCTGGCAGGCAGAAAACAATCGCCCCACGCCGCTCTTCGCTCTCGGTTATCTGCTCAAGGAACTCTTCGGTTCGGCCAGCGACAAGTCAGGCTACGTGAACCTGAGCGACGGAGGCCACTTCGAAAACATGGGCCTCTACGAGCTCGTCCGCCGCCGCTGCAAGTACATCATCGTCTGCGACGCTGAAGAAGACCCGGAGATGAAGTTCAACGGCATCGGCAACGCCGTCAACCGTTGCCGCGCCGACTTCGGCGCCGAAATCGATCTCGACCTCAGGCCGCTGCAGCTCCAGAAGGACAGCTACAGCCAGGCCCACTGCGTCGTTGGCACCATCCGCTACCCGCCGCCGCATCGCCGGGCCGCGACCGGCGCGCCCATCGGCAACGTCTGCGAGTGCCTCGGCGAATACGACACCGAGCCCTATAAGGGCGTCATTCTCTACATGAAGTCTTCGCTCGTCGGCGACGAGCCGGCCGACCTACTCGCCTACAAGCTCCAGCACGGTACCTTCCCGCAGGACTCGACCGCCAATCAGTGGTTTGCCGAAACCCAGTTCGAGAGCTATCGCCGCCTCGGCCACCACATCGCCATGACCGCCATCCGTCCCGCGTTGAGTCCGCCGCTACCGCCCGCGCCAGCCGCGCCGGGCGCACCGCCAGCGCCGCCGCTGTTCGACAAAGTCTCCGGCCGCGCCGAGATTCGTGAGCTGTTCAAGTACCTCTTCTCCATCTGGTATCCGCCCACGCCCGAGATGCAGCAGTATCTCACCCAACACGTCCAGCAATATCAGGGCATTCTCGCCGAGCTGCGCGAGAGGTCCGAGCTCGCCGACCTCGCCGATCGGCTCTTCGACACAAACCAGCCCCTCGTCCCGGTCGTTCAGTGGGATGCTCCCAGGCTCCCCGCCGGCAGCGAGGCCTACGCTCGCCAGTTCTTCAACTCGTTGCTCGACTTCATGTACACCGTGTACGTCGATCTCGAGCTCGCATTCCCTGACAACCGCACCTCGCCCCACGCCGACTGGTGGGTGTGCCTGTTCCGGCGCTGGTGCCGCGTTTCGCTGCTGCGCGACACCTGGACCCAGCTCCACTCCGTCTACTCCAACGAGTTCAAGCTCTTTGCCAAAAGGGAACTGAAGCTGCCCTGAACGGACAGCTTCGAAGAGAGAAAAACTGCGCCCGCCGCGTGCCTGCCCTCTATAGCAGGTTTTCGTTCATGACCAGCGCGACGGCGCTGCGCAGACGGGCCTGGTTGCCGCCGCGCGCGGGACGCAGCTTGGGAACGCGGACCAGCCGGTTTCTGCGCATCTCGGCATCGATGACCGGTCCTGCCAGGTGCCACGCCGTGGTAATGTCGCCCACCACGACGATCTCACTGGGCGCCAGCGCCGAGGCGATCATGTGCATGCCGCGGCCCAGCGCCTTGCACATCCTGTCAACGGCCTCGCGGGCCGCGGGGTCGCCGGACTCGGCCATGCGAAGCAGAAGATCGAAGGAGGGCGCCGGCTTTTGCGCAATCTCGCTGTAGTAGCGCAGGCCGGCGCGATTGGAAGCCACGGTCTCCCAGCAGCCGCGGCTGCCGCAGCCGCAGGCCAACCCGTTGGGGTCAAGCTGGACGTGGCCGAACTCGCCGGCCACTCCGCCTTGACCGCGCAGCAGGCGGCCGTTGGCGATGATGCCGGTGCCGATGCCCTCGGACACATTCACGGCGACCAGGTCGTGCATGCCGTCGCTGTAGCCGAACCAGATCTCTGACAGCGCGCAGGCGTTGGCTACGTTATCCACCACCACAAGCAGCCCGGTGGCCTGTTCCACCCTGGATTTGATGCGCCCGATGGGCCAGTCAATATTCGGTGCGAAGATGAACTTCTCGAGCTGCGGATCGAAGCGTCCGGGAAGGTTGATGCCGACGCCGTCGAAGGAACGATCGCCGTGCGCCGCGATCATCTTGCGGACCGCGTCGGCGATCGAGGAGACCACTTTCTTGGGATTGTCGGGAGGCACGACCACTTCCTGGGATACGATCTTGCCGCCGAGGTCGGTCACTGCCAGCGTGGTCTGCGCGGGATGAATGTCGACGGCCAGCACGCCGCGCTGGCTGTTGATATTGAGAAACGTGGGCCTGCGGCCACGCGGAATCTGCCCGGTCGGTCCCTCCACGATCCAGCGCTCGGCAAGCAGCTCTTCCACGATGAGCGATACCGTGCTTCTCTGCAATCCGGAGCTGCGCGACAGGTCGGCGCGCGAGATGGGCTGCCTGGTGCGTATCTGGTTGAAGATCAGATTCCGGTTGATCTGGCGCGGCATTTTGTTCGAGGCGCTCAGATGATTATTGGCGATGAAATGTGAAGTCGGCATCGATTGGTCTTCAGTCTCCGATTGAACTATCAAGCCAGCACGCGAATCGACCGGAAACAATCGGAACGCTCAGCGCAAGGTGGAAGATTCTGCACAAGTTGCCAATGATCTTATCACGCAGGTCTGCGGCACATACTGTCGTGGATCTGCGGCAATTTCAGCTCAGAAAAGAGCCGGCCACGGCGATATGCGATGGCCGGCTTTTCGTCATGCATCGGGCGATGCGGTGTTCAGAAGGTGATCTTCGCCGAAGCCTGCAGCGCCCGGCCGCCTCCCACTCCGTTCACCGTTCCCGAACCGCTGCCCAGCGTGCCCGTGATCTGGCCAAAATTGGCGGCGCTGATGCTGGTCGCATTCGGGATGGCGAACTCCGGCGAGTTGGTCAACTGAAAGGCGTCAATGCGCATCTCCAGCGCGGTCCTTTCGTGGAATAACGCTAATTTCTTGGCAAGAGAGACATTGTTCTGCACATAGCCGGGACCGCGGAACTGGTTTCTGCCGGTATTGCCCAGAACCCCGTTGGTTGGGGTGCAGGGCGAAGCCGTGCAGCCGGCTGGTTGCGAGAACGAGGTCGGATCGAACCACTGGTGGCCCGAGCCGATGCCGTGCAGCACGTGAAAGCCTCCGGTGATGGTTGCTGTCTGCTGGGTTCCAGGCGTGTTGAGAGTTCCGCCGTTGGCTTCGACCGGATAGGGCAAACCGGAGACTGCGGAGATGAGGCCGGTGATCCGCCATCCTCCAAGAACGGCGTCGGAGACGCCGGAGTTGAAGTGCGCGTGGCCACGGCCGGCGGGCAATTCATAGGTAACCGTCTGTTCGTAGTTCTTGGCGCGGTCGTAGTCCGCGGGAGCGTAGTTTCTGCGCCAGTTGATGAAGAAAAGCAGGCCGCCGTCGTCGTCGCTGCCATAGTTCAGCTCCTTGCCCCAGGTGAATGCCGAGGTGAAGGCAAAGCCATGCGAGAAGCGCTTGGTCAACTGCGCCTGCAGCGACTGGTAGTTGGACGAGAAGCCGAAGAAGTATTGGTTGGTGGCTGCGGTGCGCCCGAAGGTGAGATTTCCGTTTGCGTCATGATTCTCCGGATCGGAGGACGCGCCGCCGCCGTAGTAGCTCGGGTTGTTGATGTTCTGCGATCCGGAGATATCCACGCCATGGTTGCCCACATAGGCGATCTGCAGCGAGTAATCGTTATGGAATGCCTGCTGCACCACAAGGTTCCACGACATCGCGTAAGGGTTCTTGTAGTTCTTGGGAATGTAATAGTAAACCTGGCTGGCCGGTGGGCCGGCAATAATTCCGTTGGATGGAATCGGAATGGCGACCGGCGCCGGGAAACCTGCCTGGAAGGTCGCCACCGTCACTCCATCGGCCAGAACGGAGGGTGTGTAACTGGAAGCAATACCCACTGGCTGATAGCTGTTGTTGGCGCGGATGGGGTAGTTATACGCATAGGTGTTATCCGGGAAGGGCGTGTAGCTTATGCCGAAGCCTCCGCGCACCACGGTATCGTCGGTGATGCGGTAGGAGATGCCGGTGCGCGGAGCAAAGTAGCGGTACTCGGTCTGCATGCCCATATTCGACGGGTTGCTGCCCAGGCCCGCCAGCACCAGAGTGTTGTTGGTCGGAATGTAGTTTGAGAATCCACCGGCAATCCTCGGCGTGGCGGGCGGATAAAACTCCCAGCGCAGGCCGTAGTCGATGGTCATCTTCGGGGTCGCCTGCCACTTATCGCCGCCGAAAGCAAAGAACCACCATTGGCGGTAGCAGGGGAAGAAAGTGTTCAGGTCGCGTCCCACCTGGCTGGGCTGATCGAGCAGGAAGCTGGCAATGTCGTTTATTGCGTTCGTGCCGGCTCC
>JBAUCP010000363.1:0-1967 GCA_049677625.1 Occallatibacter sp.
AAAAACGGCCAAACTCCGCTCAAGATGACAGTGCAATTATCATGCGAACTTCAGACTCAGGACACTAGAGTGCTTAGGTCGAACCGGAGACACTTGTCATCTCTGGTTTTGAGATATTCGAACCGCACAATTCAGGAAACGCACTTCGTCAGGGAACGCATTTAGCCGCAGCAGCGTGAAGGTTGTATAAACTGGCGTTATGGTCACACGGCTCAAAGACATAGCAGATGAACTCGGGGTGTCGGTGGTCACCGTGTCGCGGGCCCTGCGCGACCGGCCCGACATTGCCAAAGAAACCAAGGCAAAGATCCTGGAACGGGTGAAGCAGTTGAACTATCGCCCGAACCTGATGGCCCGCAGCCTGGTTACAGGCCGCAGTTCGCTCATCGGCCTGGTCGTGCCTGACCTCATTCATCCCTTCTTCACTGAGATTGCCAAGAGCCTGGCGGCGGCCCTCAGAAAGAAGAACTACTTCCTGATCGTGTCTTCATCGGAGAGCGATCCGCAGCTCGAGCACGATGAGATCGAGCACATGCTCGCGCATCACCTCGACTGCTTCGTCGTCGCCTCCTGCCAGAAGGATCCTGAGAGCCTGCGCAAGATCGGCGAGGCCGGCGTGCCGCTGGTCCTCATCGACCGCAGCTTTCAGGGATTCGCCTCAAACTTTATCGGCGTCAACGACTATCGCGCCGGCGAGCTGGCGGTCGAGCACCTCATCGCGCAGGGCTGCAAGCGCATCGCACACATCCGCGGCCCCATGACCAACGTGGGCAACAGCCGCGCAGAAGGCTACCGCGATACCCTGCGCAAGCACGGCCTGGCAGCTCCCGATCAATACGTCGTTGCCTGCGGAGAAGCCTCCGACTCGGACGGCGAGACGCGCGGAAAGCGCGCCATGGATGAGATCCTGGCGCTGAAGCCGCGCCCCGACGGCATCTTTTGCTTCAACGACACCGTGGCCGTGGGCGCCATGGTCAGCACAATTGAAGCCGGCCTGCGCATTCCCAAGGATATGGCCATCCTGGGCTGCGGCAACTTTCACTACAGCAGCAAGCTGCGCGTTCCGTTGTCGAGCGTCGATCAAAAATCGACGGAGATCGGCGAGCGGGCCGCGAAGATGATCTCCGCGCTTCTGGAGAAACCCTCCGCCCGGCCGCGCACCGTGGTTCTCGAACCGGAGTTGATCGTCCGGGCGTCTTCGCAGTTGAAATAGCTATTTACTTCGAATCGGTCACCAGATCGCCGTTGATGTCGCGGACCTCTACGGGACCAATGCCGGCATCTTTGAGGGCCGGCTCGATTTTTGCGCGGTCGCCCGCTGCGACAATGATCAGTTGATCGGGATGCAGATACGCCTGCGCAGCGCGCGCAATATCGGCCTGCGTCACCGCGTCATATTTTGCAGGCAGGTTGGCATAGTAATCGAGCGGGCGATCGTAGACAAAGATGCCCTCGGTGGCGCGAGCCATCTCCGCCGTAGTTTCAAAGTGGCCGGGCAGCGAGCGGATCGAGGCCTCCTTTGCGGCGGCAAGCTCGTCGGCGGTTGAGGGCTTCGCGGGGAAGTTGCGCAACTCATTCATCATCTCTTTGGCCGCGGGGCCGGTCACATCCGTGCGCACCAGGCTGGCGGCGTAAAACTCGCCTCCATCGCGAAAGTTCGTGAAGCTGGAGCGTGCGCCGTAGGTATAGCCATGCACCTCGCGCAGGTTCATGTTGATGCGGCTGCCAAAGCTGCCGCCCAGCGTATAGTTCAGCACGTCCAGCGTGTCGGCATTGGGCGAGCTTGCCGGCACGCCCAGCCCAAGCGCCTCAAGGGCAGTTTGCGGAGCGCCCGGCTTGTCGACGATCACCACATGCGTCGAGGGCGGCGCGGGCGTTGGCGGCGCTGCCGGATCTGCCGTAGTGTTGCCGCTCCAACGGCCGAAGTACTGGCGCGCAAGTTTTTCTGCCTCGGCGCGCGTCACATC
>JBAUCP010000364.1:0-8914 GCA_049677625.1 Occallatibacter sp.
AACCTGGGAAATCTCTATCGCCGGGATCGGGACTTTGAGAACGCGCAGAAATGCTTTGATCAGGCAATCCAGATTCAGCCCGATGATGCCGAAGTCAACTACAGCTTCGGAATGCTCTACGCGCAACAAGGTCAACTCGAACAGGCGTCGGAGCACCTGGAAAGGGCGATCGCGCTGCGCCCCGACTATGCTGAAGCATTGAATAACCTCGGCGTCCTCTTTGTCCGCAACCAGAACTTTGCGCGAGCCGAGGAACAATTCAAAGCCGGCATCCGCGTGGCGCCGGGGTTTGATCAGCCTTACCTGAACCTGGCCCGTCTCTACGTCATGCAAAATGATCGGCAAAAGGCGCGGGAAGTGCTGCTTGAATTGCTGCGCGCGCAGCCGGGCGATGCTGCGGCAAAACAAGCTTTAGAGGCGCTGCAATGATCCCTTTGATTCAGTTGGAAGGGAAGAATCCCTGTAGGCCGCTATCCTCGCACAGCTGAATAGGTTGAAGACCCAGACTTCGGCGTTGCGAAAATGCTGCGTTACCGGGCTTACTGCTTACCCGACTGGCCGGGCAAAATCACCACGAACTGCTTCACGGCTTTTCGTTGGAGCTCGATTTCCGAGGCTTGTTCCCCGGCAATCGTGGTGTGCAGTTGAAACTGCTCTTGTGCTTTGGCTTTCTCGCCGGCGTGCACATAGGCTACGCCGAGGCGATAGTGTGCTTCGTTCAACTCCGGGTCGGCTTGAATCGCGTTTAAGTAATGGTTAATCGCCTCCTCCCACTGCATTTGGCCTGCGCTCAGATTCCCAAGTTCTAAATACGCATCGGCGCATTTGGGATCGAGGGTCACCGCCCGTATAAGCAGGGCTTTCACTCTTTCCATGGTCCGCGAGTCCGTGGCCTGGCCCTGCGGTTTCCACAACGCCATAGCGTAGTAATAGCTGGCGAGTGAATTCGTGGGTTGCAGCCCCTCAAATTGTGCCAGCTTCGCGAGCACGCAGGGGAGCGGATTGGGCGCTGCTGTCTCGATCTTCCCTATGAACAGGTACGGCTCGACACTTTCCGTGTTCAGATCCGACGCCTTGCAGAGATCCAGTGCAGCTTCGTCATACAGGGCGCCGGCAAAGAGAGCCGCTCCACGCGCCGTCAGCATGCGTGCGGATTGCGGATAAAGCCTGACTCCTTCGTCAAACACTTCTTTTGCCTGCCATATTGCGCGGTGAATTAGCAGTTCCGACCCCCACGCAAAGTAGTTGGCCTCGCTGGGCACTTCGCTAGCCGCCTCTTGAAACTCGTGCACCGCCGACAGCGGATCGCCCAGCTTTTCGTCGAGTTCGCCTTCCATGCGATGCAGATCCGCCGTCGGTCGGCGCGCCAGCAACCGTCGAACATGATCGCGCGCCTGCGCGGCGTCGCCCGCTATTTGGAGTGCCTGCGCCAGGTCGGATTCGTTGTCGTAGCTGGCAGGGTCGGCCTGATACGCGGCCTGCAAATACGGAACAGCATCCTGGCGCCGGCCTGCTTGCAGATACAAAAGACCGAGCCTGTGATTTGCCCCGAAGTCTTTGGAATTTTTCTCCACAGCTGCGCGAAGGGTGCTTTCCGATTCCTTTGCTCCGCTTCCGGCCGCGGGTAGTCCCGCTGCAGCAGGCTGTGCACCCTGGGGCTCCAGATTCACGGCTTCTCGCGTAAGCGCTTCACTGGTGCGCAAACTCGCATCCGAACCGTGCCCACCCCCCGCGGTCGAATCGGTTACCGCGGCTATGGCGAAGTCAGGTTTGTCGGCAAACTGCATCGCCTGGCCCGCATCCTCCGGCGCGGATCCGGATTGTCGTGCCTCGGATGCGCCCAAGATCAGGTCGATCACCGGCTGCTCGCCGGGCGTGGACACAATGAGTGAAACCGCCGCACTGCATAGCGGTCCGGAGTTCGCCGTCAAAGTAAACGTGCCCATGGCTACCCCGGCGAAAGTAAAGTGGCCTGCGGCGTCGGTGGAGGTTTCTCTTGGAGCCAACGAAGACGCTCCCTGCAGGACCACGTGTGCATCGTCCACCAACTTGCCGGAGCGGTCGTGCACCGTCCCATGCAGGGTCGCGCCCTCTGACTTTGCCGATTGTGAATCCTGCGCAGCCGGCGCCGGAGCCCACAGAAGCATTACAGCCAGAATACTCGGGAAAGCGAATCCAAAGCTCTGAGAAATCCGGCTTGCAATTGCGCGCTGTAAAGCCCGCGAACCGTCGATGAATGAACAGAAATCGGGCAGCCTGGAATTTCCTTCAGCGTGTCTCGGCAGTTTTCTTATCAATATAGGTGCTTTCTTCGCGGGGGCTGTCCGCTCCCCAGCGATTTTCAAACAGATTGTACGACGCCGCAAGGCAACACCCCAATGCCAATCTCGGCCGCCACTTTGATCGATCTCCTCCATCCACGGGAGTCCGGCAAAACTGCCTCTCCTCCCTAGTATCCCGAGTCTGAAGTTCGCATGATAATTGCACTGTCATCTTGAGCGGAGTTTGGCCGTTTTTTGGGCCAAACGGAGTCGAAAGATCTGCGGTTGTTCTTCAACGAACCTCGGATTCACCACACTAGGTGGAGATCGAACTGTTGCGGCGCACCCACGACAGAGTGCGGGATTGCGTAGCATGCACGATACCGACAAGCCTCTCACTCCGCTCGAAGCGATTTCATCGGATCGATCGAAGCGGCGTGGCGTGCGGGCACGTAACACGAGATGAATGCCACGGTACCCAAGAAGAGGGCAACGGAAGCAAAGGTAAGAGGATCGTCTGCCTTGATCCCGTACAGTAGTCCGGCCAACACACGCGTCGTCGCCAACGACAGCACAAGCCCGATCAGGATACCGATCCCACTGAGGCGCATCCCTTGTTTCAGGATCAGTCGCACCACGTCGAGCCGGTCCGCACCCAGTGCCATGCGCACGCCAATCTCATTGGTGCGCTGACTGACGGAGTAAGACACTACGCAGGAAAGCCCGATGGTTGCAAGCAGCAGAGCCACCGATCCAAACAGTGCCAGCAGCACTCCAGTTGTATGCGCCGCAAACAACGGCAGAGCCATGTACTGCGAGATCGACTCCATTTCCATGGGCACAACATTGGGATCGAGACTCTGAATCACCCGGCGAATCTCGCCAAGAGTAGCTTCTTCGCCGGCCCGAGTGCGCACGACCAGAAACTCCTGCGGCTGAGAGCCGACGGGCAAATACATGAAGTCCAGCGGGTCTTCACTCAGACTGCGGTACTTCCCAGTCTTGACCACGCCAACAATCTCCACCGTCTGTTTGTCATCTTTGAAGTGCTGCCCGATGGGATTCCGCCCTGGCCAGTAGTGCGCCGCCATGGCTTGATTGACAATCACTTTTCCCGCGCCTGGTTGGATGTCCTGCGGCGAAAAATCGCGGCCGTTGAGCACCGGTACTCCCATGGTCTTAAAGAAGTCCGGCGCAACAGTTGCGACCTGAATCGGAATGCTTTCTTGTCCCGGCGCCGGGTTGACGCCGTCGATCTTTACGCCGTGAACCGAGCGGCTGGACCCGAGCGGCAGATAGTCAGACAGGCTGGCAGAACTTACACCCGGCAGCGCTCGAATGCGTTCCAGCAGCAGCTGATAAAACTGGCGATCGTGCGATTCTGTGTAGCCAAGACTTCCGGGATCGAGTCGCGCTATGGCGATGTTGTGAGTGCTGAAGCCGGGATCGATGGATCGAGCGTTGAACAGGCTCCTTACGCAGAGGCCGGCGCTGATCAGCAGCACAAGGCATACCGTGATTTGCGCGACCACGAGAAAGCCGCGCAGCCGCGAGCCCCGTGGACCGGCAAGCTGCCTCCCATCCTTCAATGCAGGGAGAAGATCGCGCCGCGAACTGCGTAGCGCAGGCATAACGCCAAAGGCAATCCCGCTCAAGAGCGAGGCAATAAAGGCAAATGCAAAAACACGCCAATCGAGCGGGGCTTCAATCGAAACAGGGATGGTGGCAGGAGTCAGACTCAACAACGCTGGAATGGACCAGTACGCGAGCAACAGCCCACCGGCGCCGCCCATCATTGAGAGCATCAGGCTTTCAGTCAGAGCCTGACGAATGATTCTGAACCTGCTCGCACCAAGCGCAGACCGGACCGCGAGTTCACGCCTGCGCGTCGTTACACGGGCCAGCACTAGATTCGCCGCATTGGCGCAAGCAATCAGCAGCACCAGGCCTACCGCGGCCATCAGCAAGCCTGTGAACGCGGCCACGTAGCCGCGAAGGGGACCTGGCATAAACTGTAGAGGGAACGCGATTGCATCCAGTACTGCCTCATGCGGGTCAGAGGAATGAGTTGAACGAGTAAGAACTGTCAGGTCCGCCTGCGCTTCGTTCTTCGAAACTCCAGGCTTCAGGCGGCCCACACCAAACAGCCAGGATGAAGTATCGCTGCCCATCCTGTACTGATCGTGAGTCAGGGTCGGCGTCATCGCGAGAGTAGTCCAGAAATCATGCCTCGAACCGATGATGACGCCCGAGAAGCTTTGGGGCGCTACGCCGATAACGGTATAGCTGGCTCCATTCAAGACCAGCACGCGCCCAAGGACTGCACGGTCTTCGCCAAGCTGGCGCTGCCAGAATGAATTGCTGATCACGACGGTGGGCGCGCCGGAGCCTCGTTTGTCTTCGTCGGGCTGGAAGAAACGCCCGAGCGCGGGCTGGACGCCGAGCACGGAAAAGAAGTTACTTGAAACCAGTTGGCCATAGACTATCTCTCCCTCGCCGCCGTGGCTCCAACTGACGGTATGCGGGTCACCGTCAAACGCCGCAAAACCGGAAAGGCTACGGTTATGGTCGCGAAGATTGACGTACCCCGGATAACTCAAAAGCAAATACGCCTCGATCCCTGAAGCTTTCGCATTGCGCCTCATCACCTCCACAAGATGTCGGCCGTCCGCAACCGCAGGCGGCCTCAGCAGCAACGCATTCACGAATGTGAAGATCGTGGTATTTGCGCCCAGGCCGAGGGCGAGCGAGAGGATTACGGTGAACGCAAATCCCGGCGACTTTGCGAGCTGGCGCAGGGCGTAGCGCACATCGGCCCAGATGGATTCAAGCGTCGCCCATTGCCAGACTTCGCGGCTGCGCTCCTCGAGTACGGTGCGATTTCCAAAGGCGCGGCAGGCAGCTTGTTCGGCTTCCTTGCGGCTCATGCCATCACGAATCAACTGTTCGGTTCTTTCTTCAAGATGGAGGCGCATCTCTTCGGCGAGATCGTTGTAGAGTGTGCGGCGACGGAAGATGTTCGGTAGCCAATTCATGGGGAACGCCTCTTAGTTGACGGTGCTTTTAGTGGGATTGAGGACAAGCGCGATGCCTTCGAACATGCGTTCGAAGCTGGAGATTTGCTCCTCGAGGTGACGCAGACCGGTAGCGGTGATCTGGTAGGTTCTTACGCGGCGGTTGGTCGCCGAGACGCCCCACTCGGCCTTAACCAGCTTTGCCTTGAGGAGGCGTTGAAGCGCTGGATAGAGCGAGCCTTCTTCCACCTTGAGGAGGTTATTGGACCGTTCCTGGATGTGCTGGACCAGCGCGTATCCGTGGGCTGGCTGGC
Organism: Occallatibacter sp.; assembly: GCA_049677625.1. Lineage (GTDB taxonomy): Bacteria > Acidobacteriota > Terriglobia > Terriglobales > Acidobacteriaceae > Telmatobacter. The sequence goes on from JBAUCP010000364.1 coordinate 5,590, forward strand.
GGCGCAGCGACTCGAGAATCATCATTTCGAGAGCGCCGGGAAAGAGGTCGCGAGGGGGCGTTTCAGTCATTGGCCTGTTCACTCAAGGCATAGAGTAAACAAGTAAGAGACTCATGTCAAGGAGAAATTGGTTAACCCTGCTCCGAGGCTTATTCATGGTAGTGTTGCAAGTTTTTCTAAATGCAAACAGGATTGTCGCCGCTGGCAAGTTCGGTTCGAAGTCCGGCTGGCTGCGATCGGCCCGATCCTTCTGAGCGCGTACGCCGTTCTGACTCGTCACAAGTTGCCGAAAGCATAACGGCGCGGGTTTCTCGAATCACTTCACGAATGCTGGATCCATCTCTCCGCGCACGGTCTGTTGAAATGCGTCCCATCCACAGGAACCGTCGGCTTGACCGCAGCCAGGTATAAACACCGGAACGCGCTCGGGAGGATTGGCGAGGCTTAAAGGCGTGGAATTACGCATCTGGTCGAGCATCTGTGCCGTGTAGAACGTGCGCACAAAATACCGGGCAGTGCCGCGCCCCCTCCATAGCTCAAATATCAGCGCTCCGCCTGGTGGAGTATCGTTCAGGCGTCCATCGATGAGCCAGGAGAGGTTGAGTGCTCCACTCATGTTTGCAAGGTTCGTATCGTGGCCCACCAGGATAAGACGATTGCCCCGGATAACAATCCATCCATCAACGCACGCAGCGAATCGGTAGCAGATTCAAAGCGGTCTTCTATGCGCTCGCTTTGACACGCATTGCGACTGGCGCAGGCCGGCGACTGAATCTTGCCCAAGGTTATTCGATTCGCACTTTCCTGGCGCGATTCCCGCTCCCGTGGAAATGAGTGAAGACAGGGAAGGGTTCCTCGTTCAGTGCAATCCCAGCACGGACGTCACTCCTGCAAGTGGCCGCCAAGCGGCTTGGCGTAGACCAGCGCCGTACGCCCCCGGGCATAGAAATCTGCTTCCCTGCCCTCGCGACGGTACCCATGCGCCTCATAAAGGCGTATGGCGGCGGCGTTCTCCTCATCCACATGCAGCCAGATCACCCGCACCCCGGCATTGAGCGCGGATTGTTCAATCAGGCGCAATAATTCGCTGCCGGCGCCGGAGCGGCGCTTTTGCGGCGATACTTCAATGGTCGGAATGTAGGCAACCATCAGTCCGGCCTCCTGCTCCCACTCCACAATTGCGAACCCTTCCAGCAGGCCATCTTCTTCGGCAATCCAGGTGGCGGCATGATCGCTGCGGACAAGCTGGCCCATGGCGCTGCGGCTGAACCGGAACGGCGGCTCGAAGCACGCCTCTTCGATCGCGTACAGTGCGGAGAAGTCCTCGGGCTGGTAAGGTCGATACTCCATGGTGCTACGCGGAGTATAGAAGGAAGCAGTGTTAGAATTCCCTCGTCCTGGGCGGATAAATTCCTGGGAAGGAAGCGCGGATGAAGCAGAAGTTTGACTCCCGATGGTGGGTACACCATTTGCCTTCGCTCATGGTTCTGGTCATCGCCCTCCTGGTTGCCGCGGGTTTCGTCCGTCTCGCTCGCGGGTCGACTGGCGCGGAACCGCAGAAGACGTCGGCAACCGGCGATCACTCTTCTCCGCCGCCGACTCAGGCCCAGATTGACGCTCTGAAGGAGCAGGTCGGCGACCTGCAAAGCAAGGCAGATGTGCTCAAGAGCAATGAGGAAGACTTGAAGCTGGTCCTCGAGCTCATTCTTGGCGCTTCTGGCCTGTTCGCCATCGCCCAGGGGATATTTGCCGCTTTCAGCTCCAGCAGTTTCATCGATCAGGCCGAGCGCCTTATCTCCAATGCAGAGAGACAGACGGAACGTCTGATCTCGAATGCGAAGGAACACCTGGCCGCTTTCACGTTACTGGAAGCAAGAATGAAAGACGCGGACGCGAACCGCTCCAATCTGCGGCAGTCGCTCGCCTCGAACTCGCCCATTCACGATGCGGATGAGGGCTTCAATTGGAGAAGAAGGCTATACGAAGAATTCCCGGTGCAGACCCGCCAGCAGATCCTGTCCACAGAGAGATTCATCCCCTATCCCATATCCGGAGAGACCGATCAGCGTTCCGATTATGAGCGGACCCTGCGCTACCTGGCCCAGTTCTATTGGGCCAAATTTGTCTACGAGCGGAAGCTCGGGCTCGGTCAGATCGAAGACCTGGAGTGCGCGGAGTACCACCTCGATCTCGCCATCCGGCGGTCGGGCCAATCTTTTTTCCTGCTCAACGACGTGGGCAACATCCAGATCGAGCATTACAAGGCGCTCTCGCACCCCGGAAAGAGCGGGCCTGAATATGAATCGCTCCTGAAGCGATTCAAGAGCCGCGCAACCCATTACTTCGAGCTGAGCATTTCGGCCCAGAAGTCGCAGTTGCGTGCATATTACAACCTTGCATTCATTGAGGCCGATCTCGCCCAGACCCCGCAGCGCGACTCGATTGAGCGTGCAATCGAATATCTGCTCGACGGACTCAAATACCCCGACTGGGAGCGCAAGCCCGTGCCCGAATATACCTGCAACGCGCATTACAACGTCGCCTGCTACAACGGGCGTCTTTTGGCGCCCAAACTTCTCGAAGAAATCGAGGAAGGGCGCCGCAAGGTCGTTGCGCTCAAGCTACGCCAGGATTGCCTGGACGCGCTCAAGAAGACCGCGGAGATTGGCATGATTTCGCCAACTCAGATCGAAGAGGATTTCAATCTGGATTCAAAGGACAAAAAGGGTGATCTCTACTGGTTTGTTCACTCTGAAACTCCTTTGCCGCAGGAGGAGCTGAACCAGCTCAGGAACGAACTGTCGCGTGCGTATATAGCCTGACAGGACAATAATATAGGGAACAGGGTTTGCCGGAATCGCCGCAATTGCTGGCTTGACCGGCGCCGGGATTACTGGTTTTCGGTGCCCATCGTCTTCATAGATCCCTCCAACTTCCTTCTCAGTCTACCACGTATTGATGCCATCGGCTGCAACCTGGATTCAATCAGCCCCAATCCAGGCGCCCCACAGCGGGAGCGGCCAGCCAGCGCCGCCCCCGATACGCGTAAGCCATTGAACAGAAAGAAGATCACCTAGACCTTCGCTTCCAGGTCCGCAATCACGTCAAAGAACCGCTGATCGAGCCGGCGGTTGCTGGCGATCGCCTCCTTGATGGTGATGTCGGTGATCTCGGTACCGCGGAGAACGGCAATGCGGCCCCACTTCTTGTCATGCACCATGTCGATGGCGTGCAGTCCGTAGCGCTGGCCCAGCAGCCGGTCATACGCCGTGGGAACGCCGCCGCGCTGGGTATGCCCCAGATTCACTGAGCGGGTCTCGTAGCC
>JBAUCP010000365.1:0-16055 GCA_049677625.1 Occallatibacter sp.
GCTGGTGCGCGCCTACGAGGTGGATCTGATCTGCGAGTTGAACGCAAAGCGGCTGGGCGGGTCGAAGCTGCTCTTCGGCGAAGCGATTCCAGCGGACCTGGCGCAGGACGGCGATGTGGTGATCGACTGCGAGGGCCTTGACGAAATTGGAGACGGAAACCTGCCGATGCTCGAAGTGGTCATCGGACAACTGCTGGCGTTCTTCCGCTGCCTGAAAGAAGGACTCAAGCCGGATAGTCCTTCGAGCGATGGCGTGATCAACCGCGTGGTGCAGGAGTTTACGCTGCATGGCGGCGCAAACGGATAGGTGGCGACGCTGGCTGAATGTGGTGTCTCAGAAATTTATTGCGTAAATTCAGCATCCCGAAAAGCAGGTCCCCTTCGGCTTCGCTCAGGGCAGGCTTTCGACTCAGTTTGGCGCAAAGAACGCGCCAAACCTCGCTCAGGATGACACTTCGTTGTTGGTTTACATGCTTTGCGCCAGCTTTTCTTTTGCGCGCAGCGCCAGGCCGTGCGCTACGGAGGTGAACTCGTTGCCGGCGCTGATGCGGTCTTCGCCGAAACGAGTTGCGAAGATGCGGCGCACGGCGGGCACCAGCGAGCTGCCGCCGGTAAGAAAGACGCGGTCAATCTGGCGCGGCTCAACGCGGCAGCTCTCCAGCAGCGAGTCCACGCAGCGCTCGATGGCGCTCAGCTCCTCGGCGATCCACGATTCGAAATCGGCGCGCGTTACGGGAATGCGCAGGTCCAGGCTGCCCTCGCGAAAACGGAACTCCGCGGTCTGGCCGTGCGAGAGCGCAAACTTTACCTTTTGCACGGCCTGGTGGAGTTGATAGCCGAGGTCTTCTTCAATGAGCGAGATGAGCGCCTGAATCTTTTCCGGTTCCAGTGCGCGGATGCGCGCGCTCTTCAGAATCTCGCGCACGTTGTTGGTGCGCAGGAACGAGAGATAGTGCCAGCGCTCGAGGTTGGCGTAGATCCACGCGGGGACGGCGGGGAGCAGCTTGTTGAGCGAGCGGGCTTCGCTGTTTGACCCCAGCGCGGGCGAAACCAGCTTGCGCACGATGCGCGCGTCGAAGGCGTCGCCGGCCAGGCCGACGCCGCTGTTGCCAAGCAGATCTTCGGGGGTGCGTCCGCGGCGGCGCACGCCTGGGCCTACGCGCAGCAGCGAAAAATCACTGGTGCCGCCGCCGAAGTCGCCGATGAGGATCAGCTCGTCGCGGTCGAGCGTGGACTCGTAAGTGTATGCCGCGGCCACGGGCTCGAATTCGAAGTCGACATGCTCGAAGCCGGCATGCAGGAACGACTGGCGCAGGCGTGCGACGGCATAGTCGTCTTCTTCCTCGGACTCCGCGCCCACAAAGCGCACCGGCCGGCCGACCATGGCGTAGCGAATGTGCCTGCCGAACTGCTCTTCGGCTGCGCGGCGCAGGTCTTTGATCATGCGCGAGACCAGATCCTCAAGCGTGTAGCGGCGGCCGAAGATCTCAGTGCCGGTGAGCGAGCGGCTGGAAAGATGGGACTTGAGCGACTGAATGAGGCGGCCTTTTTCCTCCGCCTGCAGATAGTGCTCGATGGCCTGCGGGCCGGAGAGCGAGTGCAGGCGCTTGGCCGTGCTGGTCTTGAGTTGTTCGAGATAGAGCACCGATCGATACGACTCGGTTGTGGCCGCTGCGAAAGAAAAAGAGGCGAGCAGAACCCGAGCGTCCGCGGCGGCGAGCGCTACGGAGCTGTTGGTTGTGCCGAAGTCGATTCCAATCGCATCCATTGCGTTTTTAAGAGCGCAGAGCTGCCTCTGCGTGGTTAGAGTCTGTTTGAAAAAAAGAAGCCGCGATCTTGCGAAGGGGGTCAGGACGCGTGCGGCGTAGAGCGCAGATAAACGTCGAGAAAATCGAGATAGTTTTGCCAGTCGGATGGTTCAACATCATGCTTGCCGGGACGAATGTGATAGCTGATGCGGCCGGAGATGGCTTCGCCAGCCTTTGGCATTACCGTGCTATCGAGGCCGCTCGATCCAAGGAAACGATAGACGGCCGAGGCCAGCACGCAGGAGGTGAACTCACCTTCAGGATCGGCGTTCGTGTCTTCAGCGGCGCTGCCGATTGAGAGCGGGCGCGGCGCAATGGCCGAAAGGACCAGGTGCTGATCGAAAGGCAGCTGGCTGTCCATGCCGTTGTAATCGCGGAAATTGCGGCAGAACCAGTGCGGGAAGAGAGTGTTGAGGCGATGAACGTCCTCGCCCACATCGCGGCGGAAGAGCTTGGCTCCGCCGGCGCCGGACTCATTGCTGATCACGGCGGCGAAGCGGCGGTCGTTGGCGCCGGCCCACAAAGCAGCCTTGCCCAGGCGCGACCATCCGAAGACGGCCACGCGGTGCGGATCGACGCGGCGATTGGTTTCAAGATAGTCGAGCGAACGGCTCAACGCCCAGGCCCACGCGGCGATGGCGGAGAAGTTGTCGCCGCGATTCGCAAGCTCGGGATAGGCGCTGCGCAGGCCGGGAACGCTGCCATCGGCAACGTCGGGATCGATGTCGCCGCGATACATGGTGGCGAAGGCGTAGCCGCGCTTGAGGAACTCCTGGACCGGCCAGCGGCGCGCGTCGATGGCGCGGCAGCTTTCCGTTGCGCGGTGGTCGACGACGCAGGAGAGATCGGCCAGGCCGTTCAGACCGGACTCGACCCAGCTGCGGCTCAGAACAATGCCGGGGTCGGTACTGACCGTGTGGTTGCCCCAGAAGTTCAGCCCCAGGATGGCCGGGGCGCGGCGCAAGTGCGTGGGTGTGTAGAGCAGCAGATCGGCGGAGGGGCCGTCTGTCGTGCCTTTGAAGAGAAGCCGGACCTGCGTGCGCAGCGCCAGGCCGTTGAAGGCGGCGGCATCTTTTTCGAGCACGTTGAAACGCATGTCGTGCGCGCCGGGAACTGCGCCGTACATCTGCAGCTCGGCCGTCGAGAGGATCTCAGCGCGGCGGCGCTCCCACTCGTGTGCGTTGCGAACGGGTGAGCCGTCATGAAAGACGAGCGGGGCAGGCAGCGTGGGCGAGGGCGGCAGCGGGACCTGATCGGCGCTCGATGCGAGTGCGTAGAGCGCGGGCGACAAGCCGGTAGCTCGCGCTGCGGTGAGGCCTGCGAATGTTTTGATTGCGCTGCGCCGGTTCATGCGAGGTGGCTGCCAGAAAAGCGGGTTAGAGCATTTTCGGTTTGAACGATCACGGTCGAGGTCGAGATCTGCGAACTCCCACCCTTTGTGCAAAATACGCACAAAGGATGGGGCACCCAAATTTTCTTTAACACTCAATTCGAAAATGCGCTGGAACCGTCGAGCTTTTCAGTGCGTGAATGGCGGAGAGAGTGGGATTCGAACCCACGGTACTCGTTAAAGTACACACGCTTTCCAAGCGTGCGCCTTAAACCACTCGGCCATCTCTCCGCGGCAGGCTCGACTGTATGAATCTATCATAAATGCGGCGTGCAGGGGCCGGTCTGGAGACCGGCGATCCCTTCGAGTTGTCACGACTGAAAGCGTTTACTGCCGTGCCCCGGCTGATTTATAGTGCCGTTTGCCCGCCTGTGGACGCATTTTCGCTGCGCGTAGCGCGACTTTATCTGAAAGAGGCTTTTTCGATGCCTGGAATCTCTCGCCGTAATCTGCTTCGCTCCGGACTGGCGCTCTCTGCTTCAACGGCTGTGGCACGCTCCGCGTGGGGACGCACCGCGGCTCTGCTGGCCGGCGATGCGCAGGCCGCATCCACTGAGGCGCTGGCCGCCGTTGCGCCGCGCGAACAGCTTCTTTTTGATTTTGGATGGAAGTTCGTCTTCGGACATGGCAGCGATCCGGCGCACGATCTGGATTTCGGCTACGGGCAGGGTGACTTCGCCAAGACCGGCGACTTCAAGTTCGCAAAGATCGGCTACGACGACTCAAATTGGCGCAAGCTGAATCTGCCGCACGACTGGGCGGTCGAGCTGCCGTTTGTACACGATGAAGAGCAGAAGTCGCATGGGTACAAACCGCTGGGGCGGCGCTATCCCGAGACCAGCGTGGGCTGGTACCGGCGCGAGTTCGACGTTCCCGCAAGCGATGCGGGCAGGCGCGTGACTATTGAATTCGATGGCGCATTCCGCAGCGTGCTGATCTTTGTGAACGGCTGCTTTGTAGGCCGCAACGACAATGGGTATGCGCCCTTCCGCTTCGACATTACCGACTTTCTCGCCATGGGCGCGAAGAACTGCATTGTGGCGCGCGTGGATGCGAGCTTTGGCGACGGATGGTTCTACGAGGGCGCGGGAATTTATCGTCACGTGTGGCTGACGAAGACCGATCCGCTGCACCTGGGCAAGTGGGAGAGCGTGGTGCGCTCGGAGCTGAGCGGCAGCTCGGCTGCGTTGACGCTCGAAACGGTCGTCGTGAATAAAGGCAAGCAGGCGGAGACGGCCAAAGCCGCGTGGAAGATTGTCGATGCCTCCGGCAACACCGTGGCTGCGGCCGAATCGCAGGAGCAATCGATCGCGGTGGATGGCTCGGTGAGCTTTACGGCTACGGCGAATCTGGCCAACGCGGTACTGTGGTCGCCCGATGCGCCCAATCTCTACAAGGCGATTGTGAGCGTGGAGGCCGGCGGCAAGACACGCGATGCGGAGCAGTTGAGCTTCGGCGTGCGCACGACGCGCTTCGATGCCGACAAGGGTTTTTTCCTCAATGGGCAGCCACTGAAGATTCAGGGAACGTGCAATCACCAGGACCATGCGGGCGTGGGCGCCGCGCTGCCTGACCGGCTGCAGTACTTTCGCCTGGGCGTGCTGAAGGAGATGGGCTGCAACGCGGTGCGCACCTCGCACAACATGCCTACGCCGGAGTGGGTGGAGGGTTGCAACCGGCTTGGCCTGATGATGATGTGCGAGACGCGGCAGATGAGTTCCAGCCCCGAGGGCCTGGCGCAGCTTGAGGTGATGGTGAAGCGCTATCACAACTCGCCGTGCGTGATTCTGTGGTCTATCGGCAACGAGGAGGGCCACCTGCAGAACGACATGGCCGAAGAGGGCGCGAAGATTGCCGCGACCATGGTCCAGAGGTGCCATGAGCTCGACCCCACCCGCGTGGTCTCGGCCGCGGTGAACGGCGACAACGCAAAGGGCGTCTCGGAGGCCTTCGACATCATTGGCTTCAACTACAATCTGAAGTTTCCCGACGATTACCACAAGACCCATCCAACCCGGCCCATCTATGGCTCGGAGACGGCGAGCGCGATCTCGACGCGCGGCGAGTACACTACCGATCCGCTTAGCAACACGGTCAGCGCCTACGATGTGAACCACACCAGCTGGAGCAACCTTGCCGAGGAGTGGTGGACCTTCTATGGCACACGCGAGTGGGAGGCGGGCGGCTTTGCGTGGACCGGCTTCGACTATCGCGGCGAGCCCACGCCGTACGGCTGGCCATCAATCAACTCGCAGTTCGGCATCATTGACATGTGCGGTTTTCCAAAGGACACGTTTTATTACTACAAATCGTGGTGGGGCAAGGACCCGGTTCTGCACCTGTTCCCGCACTGGAACTTCGAGGGCAAGGAAGGCATTGAGATTCCGGTATGGGTGCACTCGAATCTCGACTCGGTTGAACTGCTGGTGAACGGCAAGAGCCAGGGCTCGAAGCAAGTGCCTCATCTGGGCCACGTGGAGTGGAAGGTGCGCTACGAGGCAGGCGTGATTGAGGCGCGCGGAACCAGGGGCGGCAAGGTGGTGATGACAGAAAAGCGCGAGACCACCGGCCCCACGGTCGCAATTCGGATCACCGCCGATCGCACTGAGATCGACGCCGACGGCGAAGATCTCGCGATCCTGAAAGTGGAAGCGCTGGACAAGGATGGCCGTCCGGTTGCGACGGCGCAGAATGCGATCGCATTTAACGTGTCGGGCGAGGGCGCACTGATTGGCGTGGGCAACGGCAATCCCAACTGCCAGGAGAGCGACAAGGAACCGAGGCGGTCGCTCTACAACGGGCTGGCGCAGGTGATTCTGCAATCGACCAAGCGCGCGGGCGAGATTCACATTGAAGCCGTGAAGGATGGCTGGGACGGTCCGGAGCTGACCGGAGCGAAACTGGTGATCACTACCAAGGCGGTCGAGCTGCGTGCATCGGTGCCGGTGCCCAGCAGCAGAAGCTGAACGCTAAATCGGCAACAATCCGGCGACGGTTCGCGTCTGAAAGGGCTGCGGAACGCCGCGCGAAAGGCCTGCGTAGCAGCTCGCCACGGCCCACGCACAACTAACGTAGAATCATGGCTATGCGCGGGATTGCGCGAGTTCTCTTTTGGAACCTGCGCTCATAAGGGCGGCATAAAGTTTTGAGAGGTGCACAAAGGGGTAACACCTTCGGGTCAGGAAGCGGTACGGGGAAGCAGCAAGGTGACTATAATCTTACGAGTGCGCGGAAGTTCATCGCCTCCACAGAATTTCTACCCGAAGGGAATCCCGCCAAATGGCGACTGGAGACCTGGCCCTGGGTCAAGAGCAGGGCTCAATGGGCGCGCGCCAGCGCGTCGTCAACGACTTCAGCATCATCGTAGCAACGGTTAACGGATCCGGCTCCCAATCCGCCAATAGCGTGCTGCTGAAAAGCATCTTTGGAATGGGGGTTCCCGTTAGCGGCAAGAACCTCTTTCCCTCGAATATTGCCGGCTTACCCACGTGGTACACCATCCGCGCCAGCAAGAACGGCTACGTGGCCCGCACGCGCGAGAGTGAAGTGCTGATTGCGCTGAATCCCGAGACCGCGCGCGAAGATGTTCTGGCGCTGCCGGCCGGCGGCGTGGCCATCTACGAGGCAAGCTTCAATCTGCAACAGTATCGCAGCGATGTGGTCTGCTATCCGGTTCCGTTCGACAAGATCACCGCCGCGGTTTGCCCTGAGGCCAAGCTGCGCAAGCTGGTGAAGAACATGGTCTACGTGGGCGTGGCGGCGCAACTTCTCGAGATCGATCTCGACGTGATTGAAAAGAGCGTCAAGAGACAGTTCGCCAAGAAGCAGAAGGTCTTCGACCTGAACTTCAGCGCGGTGAAGGCCGGCTACGATTACGCGCAGGCCACGTTCACGCAGCAGGACCCTTACTACATCGAGCACATGGGCTCGACGGCCGGCAAGATCATCATCGACGGCAACGCTGCCTGCGGCATAGGCGCGGTGTTCGCTGGCGTGACTGTTGTTGCGTGGTATCCCATCACGCCCTCAACCTCGCTCATTGAGGCCACCGCCGACCTGCTCAAGAAGTACCGCATTACTCCGGAGGGCAAGGCGACCTTCGCGGTGGTGCAGGCAGAGGACGAGCTGGCGGCCATTGGCATGGTGCTGGGCGCGGGCTGGGCCGGCGCACGCTCCATGACCTCGACTTCGGGCCCCGGCATCTCGCTGATGGCGGAGTTCGCGGGTCTGGGCTACTTTGCCGAGATTCCCGGCGTGATCTTCGACGTGCAGCGCACCGGCCCCGCAACGGGCATGCCTACGCGCACCTCGCAGGCCGACCTGCTCTCGGTCGCGTTCCTTTCGCACGGCGACACCAAGCACGTGGTTCTGCTTCCAGCCAACGTGAAGGAGTGCTTCGACTTCAGCTATGCGGCCTTCGACTTGACTGAGCGGCTGCAGACACCGGTGTTTGTGCTCACCGATCTTGACCTGGGCATGAACAACTGGATGTCGGAGCCGTTCGCGTATCCTGACAAGCCGCTCGACCGCGGCAAGGTGCTCACTGCTGAAGATCTGAACAAGCTCGGCGGCTTTGCGCGTTACAAGGATGTGGACGGCGATGCCATCGGCTGGCGCACGCTGCCCGGCACCCGGCACCCCAAGGCCGCCTACTTCACGCGCGGCTCGGGCCACAATGAGTCCGCCGGCTACACCGAGAGGCCCGACGATTACATCAAGCTGATGGAGCGGCTGGCGCGCAAGTTTGAGAATGCACGCAAGCTGGTTCCCGGCCCGGTTGCGGTGAAGGACGGAACTTCGAAGGTCGGCTTCCTGGCCTTTGGGACTACGGATTTTGCGCTGCGCGAAAGTCTCGATCAGATCTCGGCCGAGTATGGGCAGAGCGTGGACTACATGCGCATTCGCGCTTACCCGTTTGCGCACGAGATCCACGACTTTGTGGCCTCGCACGAGCGCGTCTACGTGGTGGAACAGAACCGCGACGCGCAACTGGCCAGCCTGCTCAAGCTCGATCTTCCCGGCGAGCAGGCCGCCAAGCTGCGGAGTATTCTTCACTACAACGGCCTTCCGGTCGATGCTCGCACCATCACCGAGGAGTTTGCGACCAAGGAGGGCCTGTAATGGCTACGTCCGCACCTACCCCCAAAGTGAACCACATCGGCCTTCCCATGGTTGAGTACCGCGGCGGCAAATCGACGCTGTGCGCCGGCTGCGGGCACAACGCGATCTCCGAGCGCATCATTGACGCTATGTTCGAGATGGGCGTGGAGCCGGAGCGGGTGATCAAGATGAGCGGCATCGGCTGCTCGTCGAAGAGCCCGGCCTACTTCATGAACCGCTCGCACTCGTTCAACAGCGTGCACGGCCGCATGCCGTCGGTGACCACCGGCGCGCTGCTGGGCAACCACACCGTGCAGGCGCTGGGCGTCTCCGGCGACGGCGATACGGCTTCGATCGGCATGGGCCAGTTTGTTCACCTGCTGCGCCGCAATCTGCCCATGATCTACATCATCGAGGACAACGGCGTATACGGCCTGACCAAGGGCCAGTTCTCCGCGACCGCGGATATAGGCTCGAAGCTCAAGACCGGGGTGATCAACGAGCTTCCGGCCATCGACACCTGCTCGCTCGCCATCCAGTTGGGCGCCACGTTTGTGGGCCGCTCTTTCTCGGGCGACAAGAAGCAGTTGCTGGCCATGCTCAAGGCGGCCATTGCGCACAAGGGAACCGTGATGCTCGACGTGATCAGCCCGTGCGTCACGTTCAACGATCACGAGGGTTCGACCAAGAGCTACAAGTTCCTGCAGGAGCACGACGAGCCGATCAACGAGATCGGGTTCGTGCCCAGCTTCGAGAACATCGAGGTCGATTACGACTCCGGCCAGGTGTTGGATGTGCAGATGCACGACGGCTCGAGCCTGCGCCTGCGCAAGCTGCTCGAGGATTACGACCCGACCGACAGGATCAAGGCAGTGCGCATCCTGATGGAATCGCATGAGAAGGGCGAGATTCTTACCGGCGTGTTTTACATCGATACGAAGAAGCCCACGTTCATCGATCTGCTCAACGTGGTGGATGAGCCGCTGGGCACGCTGCCCGAGTCGATCACGCGTCCTCCCAAGGAAGCGCTCGACAGCCTGATGCTCAGTCTGCAGTAGCACATCGTGAGTGCCCCAGGTCTCGTCCGCCGCGGCGGATGAGACCTGGGAAACCACCGAAATCTCAAGCCCTACATCTCCCACCAATCGAACTGCCGCATGCGCGGATAGTAGAGGCCGGCGTGAATCTTCACGTCTGCGCCGCGCAGATTGCGCAGTACCTCAGCGTAGGCCTCGATCTGCGGCGCGAAGATTTTTCTGAGCCCCGGCAATGCGGTTTCCGGGTTCGCGTTTTCTTCATGCGCAGTTTTGTAGTCGATGATCCACCATACATCGCCATCCGCGGATTGCGGTTCTGCGCCGGCGCGAAAGACGCGGTCCACCTGCACGGTGCGCAGGCGCCCGGCTACAACGCCGGCCCATCGAACCTCGCTGGCCGCATCCGCGTGCGGAGAAAGAATCCATTGCCCGGCCGCATCCTGCGTGGCCCTGAGCGCAATCTCCATCGCGCGTGCGGCCGTGCGTGAGGCCTGCTGCCGCTCGATGCCCGCGCTGCGCACAAGCGCTGCCACGCGCGGCTCGATGCGCGCGAGCGAGGCCCGCGCGGACTGCCAGTCGGCTGTTGCACGCAGGCGTGCAAGCTCCTGGAGCAGTGTGTGTAAACCGACACCCAGCGCGCGTGAGAGCACTCCGCCTTCGTGCCGCTCGTAAAGCTGCCCCATGCCCGCGACTGGCGAGTCCGCGGCTGGCGCAAGGCCTGCGCTCGCAGTGGCGCGCACATCCGGCGGCAATCGGCGCAGCAGAGTTCCTCGATCGGGCGAGGTCATCGCGAGCAGATTGTCCTCGTCCGAGGCCGCAAGTTTTTCCAGGATAATTTCTTCTCGGATGCCACCTTCCAGCTCTCTTTGGCTGGTTTCCTGGCGCCATTCGACAAAGCGCTTGCGAATGGCATCTTCAAGTGCGGGCCATGCGGTGGCGAGCAAACTATCGCCTGGTTCGACGAGGCTGCGGGAAAGGTTCTTCTCCGTTTTGTAAGCCAGCCGCGCGAACAGATGCAGCTCCTCACGCGCACGTGTCGCGGCCACATAGAGCAGACGCCGCATCTCCTGCGATTCGCGCTGGTAATAGACGTGCTCAACCCATCGCTTGGTCGCGCCGCGGTCGGCGCCTTTGGACTGCAGCGGCGCAACCAGAAATTCGGTTGGCTCTCCAGAGTCATCGGACTCGGCCAGTCCGCGCTCCAGCCACGAAAGCAGCTTGAGGCCGCCGCGCGCCGTTTTAGCTTGCATGTCGGGCACAATGACCACTTCGAACTCCAGGCCCTTCGACTTGTGGATGGTCATCAACTGCACGCCGCAATCGCTCTCCGCGCCGGGATCGGGCAGCGCCTTCAAATCTTCAAGCGCCGCATCGAGCGCGGGACCGAGCAAGTCCTGCTCGCCCTCGGGCAGGCTGTCGAGCGCGCGCCACAGCAGGTCGAGATTGGCTCGCGCCGCCGCATCCACGCACTGCGCGCCGCCCATTTCGAGCCATGCCTGTTCGATCCATGTGCCGAGCGAAGCCGTGGGCTGCGCAAAACGCAAACGGGGGACGGATTCGACAACCTGCAGCACGCGCCGCGCGGCTGAGTGGCCTTCTTCACTTAGAAGCCCGATCCGCTCCGCGATCAGCTCCGGTACGGGCCGCTTGAGCAGCTCCGGATCGTCGGCGCTGGTGAGCGTGTACAGGTCTGCGAGCGAAAGCCCGCACCACGGGGCGCGCAGCACGCCCAGCCACGCGACGCGATCCTGTGGGCTGAGCAGCGCGCGTGCCAGAGCCAGCGCATCCAGCACCTCCGGCAGCTGGTCCAGTTTTTCGAGATCGATGGCGCGAAAGGGAATCCCAGCCTCGCGCAGCGCAGCTGCAACGGGCGCAAGCGCTTTGTGGGTGCGACCCAGAATGGCCACGCGATATTTATTCTTCTTCTCGTCGTCGATCCGCAAGTTCTGCTCGCGAGTTTCGTCGATGCGCTCCAGATGCGCGCGGATCACTTCGACGATCTGGGCAATCTGCTTTTTGTGCGCGGCCTCCCGCTCCTCGGCGTCATGCTGCCTTCGCTCCGCTGCTTCGCTGCCGGACGCTTTGCCGCCCCGCGACGAGGGTACGAACTCGAAGTGAAGCTCCATGCGCGGAGCGGCGTCTTTGGCGACAGAAATTCCGTCCTGCTTGTCGCGGGCCGGCTCGGCCTTCGCAAAACTTACACCGCTTCCGTCGTCCGCTTTGAAAACTTCGCCGAAGAAATCGTTTAGCCGCGCCACCAGCGGCTGCGCGGTGCGAAAATTCGCGGAGAGCCTGACCGCATCGAACTCGAGCGGAAGGTCGTGCGGAATTTCAAGCCCGATGCGCGCGACGCGCGGAAACAGCTCTGCATCGGCATCGCGAAAGAAGTAGATCGATTGCATCGGATCACCGACCACGAAGCAGGTTCGACCCGCGCGCTCGTCCCATGCGGCGATGAGGCGCGCAAGCAACTGGTGCTGGCGGCGGCTGGTGTCTTGAAACTCGTCGACGAGCAGATGGCGAATGCCGTCGGCAACGGCCAGCGCGGCCTCGCCCGGGATCTCGTTTTCGCCGCGCAGCACGCTTTCTGCAATCTGCGCCACTTCGGTGTAGTCGGCGCGCGCAGCTTCGGCAAAGACTACCTGCAACTCACCCGCTGCACGGCGCAGCAGCGCAAAACAGGCGCGGATGATGCGCCAGTCTTCTTCGGCGTAACGCGCGGGAGGCAAGTCGCGAATTGCCGCCAACGCGGATTGAAAACCTGATACCGCGTTGAGAGTTGCGATCAAACGAGCCAGTCGTTTTTTCTCCGGTTCGTGTTCCGGAGGGAACCCGATGGTCTTGTTGATCTGCTTGCGCAACGATCCATCGTTTGTGAGAAGCAGATTTCCCAGGCACACGTAAGCTTGTCGTGCCTCTTCAAGCGCCTCAATGCTGTCGAATGGCGCGACGGGAAATTCGGCCAGCTCGGCCAGTTCCTGATGGAGTGCGGCTGCTCCCTGGGTGCACGCGAATCGCGATAACGCGAGCGCTTCCTTGCGCGCTTGCGGCGCTTGATCGAGCAGCTCGCTCAACCGGATCAGCGCGTTTTGCACGGCATTGCGGAATGGCGCTTCCAGCCGGTTGCGCAGCGCCTCCCAATCCGGATCGCGGTCGAGCACAAAGCCGTGCATCCAGCGGTCGCGCTTGGCAAGCATCTCGACCAGTTGGTCCTCGATCTCGCGCCAACCGTTGTCGCGCCACAGGAGCAGCGCCTCAATCGCTTCAGACAGCACGGCGTCGTTCTTGTCAATCGATTCGAGAGTCCGGCGCGCGGCGCGCCGGTACAGCTCTGCGGGCTGCTCGCCGATCTCAAGGCCGCCGCCGAGGCTCGAAAGCAGCGGGCGCTGCAACGCCAGGTCGCGGCAGAACGAGTCGATTGTGGAGATGCGCAACTGCGCGGGCAGATCGATCAGGTCCCAGTTCCGCGTGCGCGAGCGATCAAGCGCGCGCCGCGCCAGCGACTGCATGGAAAACTCATCGGCATCCGTCTCTGCGCTTTCGTGCGCCGCGGCCCGTTCGAGCTCCTCCAGAATCCGGCGCCGCATCTCGGCAGCCGCGGCCTTGGTGAAGGTGATCGCGACGATCTGCCCCGGCTCATCCACTTCGCTGAGCAGCCGCAAAAATCTACGCGTGAGCAGGTCGGTTTTGCCGGAGCCGGCGGGCGCCTGCACCAGGACGCATCGGCTCGCATCGAGCGCGCGGCTGCGCTCGCTCTGGTCAGGCGGCGGAGTTGAGGTTCCGGTGCTACGCATCCTCCACCTCCTCGCCGTCCTCGTCGCCGTCATCCTCCAGCGTGCGATTCTCGCGGACGCGGCAGAGCGTTTCAAGGCCGCAGCGTTCACATGTTTTCGGGTATTCGCGCGGATTCACCTCGGCGCGTCCGTCGATGAAATTCGCAGCCATCTGCTCGATGTAGGCGCGCCAGTCGATCAGTTCCTCCACGGTGAAGGGTCTTTTCACCAATGCACTCTGATTGCCGAGATCGTGCAGCAGTTGGCCCTTCGCATCGAGCACGCGGCCCGCAAAGCCATGCTGGCCGGCGCGCACCTTTGCGAAGACCAGGCCGCCGAGCGGCTCGGCTTCGCGGTCAAGCGCAAAGCCGGCGTAGAGCGGCAATTGCACGTCGTCGGGCCGCGGCAGCTCCCATGATTTGGGCGAGACGTCGCCGGTCTTGTAGTCGATGACCAGCAACGTATCGTCGCCAAGCCGGTCAACGCGGTCGAGCCGCAGCTTGAGCGCCAGTCCGCGGATCGATGCGTTCGCGTCCACTTCCGTTCCAGCCACGGTGAAGGGCGCACGCGTTTGTTCATATCGGAGCCACTCCGTTATCAGCTCGGCGAGCCGCGTCTCTTCGAGCTCCAGATAGCGCTGCGGCATCTCGTCGCGCGCGCTCAAGGGCATCTTTGCTGCGAGCGCGCCGCGAACATGTTTCGCTACGAATGTGCGAAGGTCCGCAATGTTTATCAGCTCCGCGTGGCTGCGAATGCCGTCGGGAGATCCTTTCCACACAGAATGGAGGACCGCATGGAGCAACTGGCCACGCTGTGCTGGCGTGAGCGCCGGCTCAGCCGGCTCCCATCGCTCGGCGCCAAGCCGCGCGGTTGCGAATGCCTTGAAGGCGCACTGCGACTGCGCTGTGAGCACGCTCGATCCGCCCGTGGTGTTGTGCAGCGGGAAGGGAATCCGGCTGCGGTCTTCAAACTCGATGGTCAGCGCATTGGGAGCGCTGGGTGCGGTCAGTTCAGGCGGCAAGGTTGCGGGTTTTCCGGCAATCTTTGCAATCAGTCGCGATGCTCTTGCTTCAACGCCTTCGCTTTGGCGCGCGTAGCTGAAGCAGATTGCAGGCGCGGAGGCGAGCAATCTGTCTGTAACCGCTCGTGCGAGGTTCCAGTCAAGCTGCGCGGTTGCGTGCGGCATCTCTGCCTCGCGCTGCACATCGAGCGGAAGCAGCGGATGCGTGGCTCCGCCCGCCGGCCACGCATCTTCCTGCGCGCCCAGGAACCAGATACCGTCTGCCGTGAGCCCTGCCGACTCCGCAGGCCCCGCGATGAGAATCGGCGCGTCCTCGGACTCGGGCGCAAAAAGCGTTTCATGCAGCACCCGTTCCATCGCGGCAAGAAAATCCATCCAGCCCATGCGCCGCCCGTCGAATCCCAGGGATGCGCAATCATCCGCGACGCGCTCCCAGCGGCGAACTACCTGGAACTCCGCGCTGGTAAGCGCACGGCTGCCGGGCCAGCCGGCGATGCTGAGCAATTCTCTGACGACCTCAACCCACGCGACGGCATTTGCCGCTCCGTCACGCTGCGAGGCTGCGGAGTTTGCGCGCGTAAATTCTTCCAGCCGGCGCTTTGCCTGCGTCATGCGCGCCACCCAGGCAGCGGGCAGAGTTTCGCCGGGACGCTGATTCAGGAATGCGTCCAGACGCCAGCGCGTGCGTTGCCAGCCGCGCCGGCGCAGTGCGCGCATGAATGCAGTCAGGGCTCGCGATTCATCCGCGCCGGCGGCCGCGACTCCCGAGGAGAACAGCCAGTCGAGCGAATGTTCCTCGATTGCATCCGTGAGCCAGCGCAGCAGCAGGTGCGCGCCGCGCGCCAGCGCCGCGTGCCGAAGTGGAACGCCGAGCGAGAACTCGAACAGCGGCGCGCCGCTTCCAGCGGTGGACGGCTCGTGCAAAAATTGTCGCAATGTGCGTTCCATCTCGCCGCGGCGCTGGGCTGCGTCCTGCGTGACGATCAGCAGACGCGCATGCGGATTCGCGGCCAGTTGCTGTTTGCACCACAAGGCACACGCAGCCAGCTCGGCCTGCGTGTCGGCAGCCTGGTATAGAGAAATGCGCGCCGCTGCCTGGCGGCGAGAAGTCTCGCGCCACGCGCCCCACGCATCGAGCAATGCGCGCTGCGTGGGCAGAATGCGATCGAAGCCGGCCACGAGCAGCGGCGCTCGCTCACCCGCCTCCGTCTGGAGCATTTCTGTGAGCTCGAGCGGCAAGCGCGCGGCGCTCAACAGCCTTTGCGTCCGGCACGCATCGTCAAAGGCAGTGAGCCATTTGCTGAAGGCGCCTGCATCCTGCTGCCAGCCTGCGCGCGCTGCCGCGCGCAGAAACTGCGGTGCGAAGAGGCACAGCAGCCGGTGCGCGTCCATGGCCATCTGCGCCACACGATGCCGCGGTCCATCGAGCAGCGACGCATGCTGCCCATCGCGCGCCACAATCTCTGCCCAGAGCGACTGCTCCTGCAGAGGGTTCAGCGTCATGCGGTCATCGGCGCAGCGCTCCTGCCAGGCGGCGCGCAGGAATCCGTCCCAGTCCTGAATATTGGGCGCGGGCCACGCGGTCAATCCCTCAGTGCGGCGGGCGCGATGATAGGCCGCGGCAAGCGCACGCGCCGCGCGCTCACTGGCAGCGACGACGAAACCGCCGCCGCGCAGCCACGCGTCGATTTCCGCATTAGGCTCCGCATCAATCTCCGCGACAGAATTTGGCCCCATTTGAGCGTTATACCCCAGCCGGGCGCAGCCTTGCCACAGGGCGCAGGCGGGTGACTATACTTATGCGTTCCATCAAACAGTGAAAGAGGCACGCGGAGATGAAAGGAAGAATCAGCTTTGTCATTCTGGCCGGTGTTGCGCCGCTGCTATGTGTGGCTGTTCTCGCAGGCGCGCAGGCGCCCGCTGCGC
>JBAUCP010000366.1:0-5802 GCA_049677625.1 Occallatibacter sp.
GTTTATACCAACCCAGGCTGGCACCCTACCCCAGGCCCTCGGCGCACTGGTCTTTGCCGGCAAGGGTGCTGGCCGCAACGGCAGCGTGAATGAAACCTGGGGCAGCGTTTACAAAAAGGACTTCGAACCCCGACTCGGCTTCGCGTGGGAGCCTGAAGCTCTCAATCATAAAGCGGTGATTCGCGGAAGCGCGGGAATCTACTACGGTCCGCTCGTTTATGCCGACTACGGACAGGGCACAGTGCAGGGATTCACGGTGCAGGGAAATCTCTACACCATCGACCCGCTCGATGGCGTGCCGCTCGACGGCGGCCTGCAGGCACTGAGCACGACGCCCGACCTGAACCCCAACCAGCTTGATGGTACCCAGACAAGCGCGGACTTCGTGTCCAAGAGCAACGGACGCCCCGGCATGGTGGAGAACTGGGCGCTCGAAACCCAGTACGAGATCAAGCCGCATCTGTTTGCAACCCTCGGCTATTTGGGGAATCACGCGACTCACCTGCATGCCATGCTCGACTTCTTAAACGACATGCCTGACAAAGACATGGCGCTCGGCGACTGGCTGAACTGGTGGGCTGCCGCTCCCGGGCCCGCCGGCTGGTCCGGCCCGCCGCTGGAACCGTACTCCAACTTCACTTGCCAGGCTGGCCCTCCCACCTGCACCTGGGCCTGGGGCGTCTCTGAAGCACAAGCATTGCGGCCGTTCCCGCAAATCACCTACATCAACATGGACAGCTACCTGCAAAACCTCGGGCAATCAACCTACGAGGCGCTTGAGGCAAAGCTGGAACAGCGCTTCCACAACGGCCTGAACATTCTGGCGTCGTATACCTTCTCAAAGACGCTGACTGACGCCGACGTCATTCAACCCTACTGGAGCACGCTGCAGAACGGCGGCGCTGTGCAGGATCCTGAGAATCTGCGCGGTGAAAAAGCGGTCAGCGCCGAAGATATTCCCAACAATTTCGTGGTCAGCTACATCTACGAATTGCCAGTTGGGAATGGCAAGCATTTCCTGTCCAGCACACCCAAGCCGGTGAGCATGCTCATTTCCAACTGGAGTGTCAGTGGCATTCAACACTACGAGAGCGGACAGCCGATCAGCATCTTCGGCGCCACGGGAATTCCAGGAAAGAACTCCAGCATCCGCTTCGACCGCGTTGCCAGCCAGCCTGTGAAAAACGCGGCGTACAAGAATCCGCTGCTCTTCAATTCAACTTCAAACGCAACGGCCTGCGAGACCGGTTACTTTAACTGCGCCGCATTCTACGATCCCAACCTTTTCACCAATCGCGACCCCAACGGAGTGGGAGCGTCGGGCGAAGGCAATCCATGGCGCTTTGGCACCATGCCGCGCAATTCGTCTGACATTCGCGGTTTCGGGTTCGAAGATGAGGACTTCGCAATCTCGAAGGTCTTTCCCATTAACGAGAGATTCAAGATCGACTTTAGAGGTGAGATGTTTGACGCATTCAATCGGCATATCTTCGCCAGGCCTGTCTCCAATCTCAGCTCTACGGTTACCAACGTCGGACAAATCGGCGGTTTGATGGAAGGGCCGAGAAACGTACAGTTCCACCTAAAAATCGATTACTGATGCCGCATCGTCCCCGGCTTGCCAAGTACAGGCCGGGGACCCCAGCAGGCGCGGGCCTCTACCAGCGGCCGCCGCGTCTTTCCATGCGCCACAAGGGATATGTGTGCGGCGCTACAGATTCACTTATTTCTATCCACACCGGGAGTCGTTGAATGAAGCTTCACCTTCAATCCACAGTGGCTCTTGGAGCTGTATTTTTGGCGCTCGTTTGTTTCGCCGGCTGTGGAGGCGGCTCCGCATCAAGTGGCTGCACGGGGAGTAACTGCGGCGGTGGCGGTGGCGGAACAACCAACGACATGGGCACGCTGACCACAGTGAGCGATACCAATCAATACACGCTGAGCAATGCTGCCAGCAGCATGGTGTTGGGCATCTTCGATCAAAGCCAGACGGCCGGAACCAGCGTGGTACAGGAATCCGCATCCACTACAACGGCAGATATTGACTGGCATTTTATTCCCATGGGCGAAAGCCAGTACAACGTTGAAAACATGCTGACTCATCAGGTGATGGGCGTAAGCAATGCGTCGGAATCGGCTGGCGCGCAAGTGCTCGAGTGGGCCGACAACGGAACCAACGATCATCTCTGGCAGTTCTATCTCCTTGGCGACGGCAATTATCTCATCCGAAATGAGAACAGCGGCCTTTATCTGGAAGATGCAAACTCGGGAACCACAACTTCAGCCACTATCGATCAAGGCCCGCGTGGCGCTTCCGGACCGGCTTGCACCTGCCAGGAGTGGAAGCTGACTTCAACGGGCTACGCGGCATATCCGGCTCCGATGAGCGTCTCGGGAACCGGAATCTATGTGCACGACCCCTTTATGCTCCAAGATCCCGCGACGCACATCTATTGGCTGTATGGAACGCACCAGACCATCGCCTACTCCACTGACCTGAGCACTTTCACTTACACAACGCTTTCAACACCAAACGGCGCATGCACGCAAGCTGAGGGCGGTTTTTGGATCACGGACGACAACCACTGCCCGATCATCGGACCCGATTTTGTCTCATGGGCCGGACTGCAGACTCCGCCCTCAGACAACAACGGCAAGAATATCGACGTGTGGGCGCCAGACGTGCTCAATGCCAACGGAATCTACTATCAGTACTACGCAATTCCCTATGAACCATCCACTGGCGCCGAGGCAGTAATCGGCCTGGCCTCCAGTTCCACTCCCTACGGCCCATGGACCGACATGGGTTACGTCGTCACTTCATGGACCAATGCCTCCAGCGCAGTTCCATCGCCCGATCCATGGGGTTTCACCACCGGTACGACTTGGAATGCCATCGACCCTTCGCCGTTTATCGACTTCGCGGGCCACTGGTGGCTGGTTTACGGATCGTGGTCTGACGGCATTCGCGTGCTGCAACTGCAGGATCCGTCGATTGCGAGCTCCAGCGCCACGATCGGCTTCCCGGTTTCGAGCGATACCAGCACCTGGACCAAGGTTGCCTATCGCGGCGCCGGAGAAGAAGGACCCTTCATCTATCCGTACATTTTCAACGGCACGCAGTACTACTACTACTTCGCACCCATCGACGTGTGTTGTCAGGGAACCGCCAGTAATTATCACGAAATCGTCGGCCGCTCGACATCGCCCACCGGACCGTTCGTAGATCGTGGCGGCATCGACCTGACATCAGGCGGCGGAACGATCTTGATCAGCGCGCACGCCAACATCGACGGACCCGGCGGCGCCAGCGTCTTTACCGACACAGGCAGCAACGGCTCAACTTCACTGCCAACCATCGTCTACCACTACTACGACGGCAACAACAATGGAACGCCCACGCTCGGCATCAACCGCCTGGGGTTTACCGCCGATGGCTGGCCGTATATCGAATAACCGGGCAGGCTACAAAGCCGGCCTCACTCAGAGTCGCGCTGCCACAAGGGCAGCAGCCAGAAGTTCCTGCGATCGAAACGAAAAGGTGCGCATGCGATTCCTTAACTCTGCTCCTGCCGCTCTTGTCCTGCTCTTTGCCATGCCGGTGTTAAGCCAGGCGCCCACTCCATTGACTCTTACAGGCGATTATCCGATGACTCACGATCCTTCGATCGCGCGCGAGGGCGGAAGCTATTATGTCTTCGCCACTGGCGCGGCCCCTGGCGGCGGGCAATTCCCCATTCGCTGCTCGACCAATCTCACCGACTGGAAGTACTGCGGCAAGGTCTTTAGCGAAATTCCTGAGTGGATTCGCCAGGTGAGTCCAAAGACCAGGGAGCTCTGGGCTCCCGATATTTCGTTCTTCAACGGGAAATTCCATCTCTACTATGCCTACTCGGCCTTCGGAGTGAACACTTCGGGCATCGCGCTTGCTACCAATGACACGCTCGATCCCACCAACCCCAAATACCACTGGAACGATGAAGGGCTGGTTCTCAAATCCACTGTGGCCGACGACTTCAACGCTATCGATCCAAACCTCGTCTTCGATGAAAATGGCAACCCATGGCTGAGTTTCGGCAGCTTTTGGAGCGGCATTAAGATGCGCCGCATAGATGCCGTGACCGGGAAAACCGACCCGGCCGACAAAACCACTTACTCGCTTGCCTCTCGAGCGAAGCCCGACGACGCTGAGCCCGCGAAGCCCGGTTTGCCGCCCGATTGGGAAGCCATCGAAGCGCCTTTCATTGTGCGCCACGAGGGCTACTTCTATCTGTTTGTCTCCTTCGATCTCTGCTGCCGGGGAACGCACAGTTCTTATCGCACAATGGTTGGCCGTTCACGCAACGTGATGGGTCCTTATATGGATGCAGATGGCAAACCGATGCTGGAGGGCGGCGGTACGCAACTGCTGAGCGCGAACAACCGCTGGCTCGGCCCAGGAGGGGAATCGATTCTGCTACGGCCCGAGGGCGACATAATTGTATTTCACGCCTACGATGCCCTTACCGGTAAACCGGCACTACAGATCTCAACTCTGACTTGGAAGAACGGCTGGCCACAAGCGGCGTTGGGAACAGTGGGAGAATCAAAATAGACCGATGCTGTGGCTCGCAAAAATTCTGATCTTCTTTGAAATCAGCGTGGTATTAAGCCGGCTCACTCTGGCGTAGACTGGGTCTGTGTTTCGACTCTTGAGCTTTCTCATCGCCTTTCCAACTCTCTTTTTTCGTTCTCGCCGCGATCTCCTGCTTGAGAATCTGGCTTTGCGACAGCAACTAGGAGTTCTTACGTTGAAGCGGCCTCGATCACGCTTGACACTGCCAGACAAATTGTTTTGGATCGTATTGAGCCGAATTTGGCCTGGCTGGCGCAAGGCCCTCCTCATCGTTCAGCCTTCAACCGTCGTTCAGTGGCATCGCGCTGGATTCGAGCTGTATTGGAATTGGATCTCGCGGAAGCGAGCCCGTCGCGGTAGAAAACCGACGAGTAAAGAACTGCGAGATCTGATCTTCAGTATGGTTGCGGAGAATCCCACCTGGGGTGCGCCAAGGATTCATGGCGAGTTGAAGATGCTCGGCTTCGACATTTCAGAGCGGACTGTGTTGCACTGGATGCGCAAAGCACCCAAGAGTCCAGAACCCGCAAAGCGATGGGCGGCATTCCTGAACAATCATCGCGAAGCCATCGCCGCTATGGACTTCTTCACCGTGCCCACGCTCACTTTCGGCTTGCTCTACTGCTTCTTTGTCATCCTGCATGATCGGCGTCAGGTTCTTCACTTCAACGTGACTCGGTATCCTACAAGTGGATGGGTTGCGCAACAACTGCCTGAAGCCTTTCCCTATGACTCCGCACCAGGCTACCTGATCTTCGACCGCGCTGCGAATTTCAACGAAGACGTAATCGAGACAATCAAGAGTTTTGGCACTCAGCCCAAGCGGATCAGTTTCCAAAGCCCTTGGCAGAATGGAGTTGCGGAGCGGTTCGTGGGGAGTTGCCGTCGCGATCTGCTCGACCACGTGATCATATTTAACGAACGCCATCTGAAACGCCTCGTGAACGAGTACCTTCGCTACTATCACGAGGACAGGACGCATCTTGGATTGGGGAAGCAGACACCGGGTAGGCGTGCGGCGAAACAAAGCGCAACCGCACACGCAAAAGTGGTATCCATTCCACGGCTCGGTGGCCTGCATCATCGATACGATCTGGCTGCCTAAAACCTGATCGCAAGGCTATTCACAAGAACCGGAGGCTGTGCCGGAAGTTTGTCTGCTTACGTGTTATGACACGCATTTGGCC
>JBAUCP010000367.1:0-8371 GCA_049677625.1 Occallatibacter sp.
AGGAAAGAGCGGCGGCGCCCGGTCATGACCGGGCCTGGAACAATGCTGTTTACCTGAACACCATCTTTAATTCCTTGTTCAGCGAACGCTTTGGCGAGAGCGGTAATTGCGGCATTGGTTGCGGCAACCGCAGCGAAGGCTGGTTTTGGATCAAGCGACGCGCTCCCTGACATGAATACAACAGAGCCGTGGGCCTGTTTCAGCGCGTCCCATGCCCGAATCGTCAAACGGCGTGCCCCATGCAATTTCAGCTCCATGCCGGCGTTCCACTGCTCGTCGGTCATCTCGAAGAGATCGATCTGAGGGACGGCGCCCGCGATATTAAGCAGCGCGTCGATTCGCCCAAAACGTTCCAGCGTGGCGTGGATGACAGTTTCGGCTGCTTCGGTCTGGCTCAAGTCAAGTGCCACCGGAAGAGGTTCTGCTCCTGCCGTTTTAACGGCAGCCGCAACTTCCTCAAGTTCCCCGGCATTGCGCGCCGCCAATACAACAGCTGAGAAGTCGCGGGCCAAACGGATAGCCGTGGAACGTCCGATGCCCTGGCTGGCTCCAGTCACAATCGCGACAGAATTCTTCATGATTTGCTCCCATCGAGTTTGATAGCTTCTCCGATTCAGATGCCGCCTTAAGAAAGCGTCGCGGTCGCGGCTTCCAATAGGACATCGACAACCTTGTCCGGCGCGGTCAGCAGCGGAGTGTGATCAACCTCGAACGACCGCACTGTCGCTTTCATGCGTTCTGCCATGAAGTGCTGCGTCTTAGGGTTGATCATTCGGTCCTGTTCCGCAATGAGGTACCACGCCGGTTTTGACTTCCACGCCGGAGCGGGAGCAGGCTCCTGAATGCACTTGGCTGAAATGGGGCGCTGCACCGCTTTAGACAACGCGATTTGCTCAGCCGAAGCGTTCTGGGCAAAGGCATTGGCGAACCCTTCATCCGGCATCCAGATGAAGCCGTCCGCGTCTGGAGCAAGCTGCGGAGCCTTTGGGTGTGGTTCGTCTCTGTAAAAGACCTGAGCAACGGTCTCGCCTTCATCTGGCGCCAGCGCGGCAACATAGACCAAAGCCTTTACCCGCTCGTCGTTCGCCGTGGCAATCACCGCACCGGCATAAGCATGCCCGGCAACGATCACTGGGCCCTCGGTTCGTGAGATGGTTCGCTTTAGAGCGGCTGCGTCGTCGCTCAGCGATGTTAAGGGAATCGGCGCAGCGATCACATTTAGGCCGCGCTCAACGAGAGAGCGCACGACTGCCTGCCAGCTCGAGCCGTCAGCCCATGCTCCGTGGACTACTACTACTGTGGCGTTCTTTGGAAAACTCATGATGCTCATCCTTTCGATTCGTAAACGTGAAAGATGGGAAGAGATCGTGCCCTTCGATCAGGCGAGGGACTTCAAGATTTGCTGCGCAATGAATTCGCAGGAATCCTCAAGCGCAAAGTGACCGGTATCGAGCAGGTGAAGCTCCGCTTTCGGGATATCTCGAAGGTAGGCTTGCGCTCCTTCGACAGTGAAGAAGGGATCGTTCTTTCCCCATACGATCAGCGTCTTCGGCTGCTTGCTCCGGAAGAACTCATGCCAGCCGTCGTAGAGGGCCAGATTCGATTGGTAGTTGTGAAGCAGATTGAGTTGGATGGCATCATTGCCTGGGCGATCGAGGAAGGACTGGTCCATGGTGTATGAATCAGGACTGATCCGCGAAATATCCTTGACTCCGTGTGTGTATTGAAAGATGGTAGTTTCTTTCTTGAGCAGCTCTCGCACCGGCTTCTCCGTCTCCGGGTTGCGGTTCACCCAGAACGGCTTCATCGGATCGAAGGCCGCACCGATACCCTCGGCATAGGCGTTCCCATTCTGCACCACGATGCCCTCGATAGCGTCTTGATGCCTGGACGCAATCCGGTAGCCTACCGGCGCGCCGTAATCCTGAACGTAGATGCTGAATTTCTTCAAGCCGAGGGTTCCAAAGAGCAGCTCCTCGATAGAGAGGGCGAGATTGTCGAAGGTGTAGTCGAACGTGCTCGCATCCGGGGCATCGCTGTATCCGAAGCCGACGTAGTCCGGCGCAATCACGTGAAATTTGCCCACCAGTTGCGGGATGAGGTCGCGGAACATATGCGACGAACTAGGGAATCCGTGCAGCAGCACAATGGTTGGCGAAGCTTTCGACCCAACCTCGCGGTAGAAAAGCTTGAGTCCTTGAACGGTTGCATGTTGAAACGTGGTCATGGCGATTTCCTTTCCCGGTGACGCGAAGTCCCGCTTACAGGAATAGAAATTACATAACACCTCTAAAAATGTCAATAACGGTGTTATGGTTATTTACAGTATTTTTAAAGGGGGGTTCTGAGAGCATGGTTTCCCGGGACGCGCAGGAATGGATCGACGGATTTTTGTTCGTGGGGAACAAGCCAATCCTGGACCTGCTCAATACGAAACCAGTCCTGACGGACGGACCCACGGAGTTGCTTTCGGATGTTCGCGCCCTCGAAAGATGGCTTATCGCCTCCGGGACCGTGACTTCGGCCAAGGCTAGGGCCACGCTGCGAAGCTGGCGAAATTCAGCCAAAGCCGCTGCCTTCCTCGAACGGCTTATCCTGTTCCGCGAAAGGCTGCGCGAAGCCGTTCTACGGATGGAGAGTGGATCTGCACCGGGGGAAGCATTCCTCGCCGAGGTGAACTTACTATTGGCGCAGCATCCTTTTCCCGCGTTGCTTCACAAGCGAGACGGGAAAGTCGTTCGAGAGACATCGTTAGAGCTTCACCGGCCCGCCGACCTCTGGGCCCCAATCATTAACGCCGCGGCAGATCTTCTCGCGGAATCGGACTTATCGCGTATTCGCATGTGCGAATCGTGCGTCGTCCACTTCTACGACACAAGCAAAAAGGGCTCACGCCGATGGTGCAGCATGAACATTTGCGGCAACAAGCTCAAGGTCGCCGCCTACCAGAGGAGGAAGCGCAGCGGAGAAAAGTCGATCGGCTAGCAGAACAAAAAGGCAAAACCGCCCACCGCCATGCGGGGCGCGGGCTCCTGACAACTAATCCCTGTTCCTCGCCCTCGTTTTTGTTACTGGATCGCTCGTTCGCGCATCCAATTACCCATGAGCACATAAAAAGCGACATTCGTAGCAGGATGCTTCTGGGGTGTGGGGGCGGCCTTTGCGGCCCTTCCCGGCGTGACGGCGACGGCCGTGGTTACGAGGGCGGCTCGCTGGAGCGGCCATCCTATAAGGACGTGTGCACCGACCAGACCGGCCACGCCAAGGTGGTCGAAGTCGACTTCGATCCCGAACAGATCAGCTTTACGCAGTTGCCGGGCCCCATCCTTGGCGTCCGCCGCGGCGGACGTCAAGAGTGGGATAGCACAAACCCCCACAGCCACGAACGATATGGACGTTTCTGGTGACTGAGGGGAAGTGGAGCCGACATTCGTAGAGAAATACCAGAGAGATTGCCTGGAGTAAGCTTTTCTAAGGCGGTGTCGTGAACGTACTTGTCCTCAATGGCGGATCGTCATCGATTAAATTCTCACTCTTCACTATCGACGGAGAGGTCCAAGAGCCGAGCCTTCTTCTCGATGGCGAGCTGGGTGGGATAGGGACGCCGCAAGCAACACTTACCATCGCTCAGGGAGGGCGGCCACGTGGAGAGCGAGCGGTCGAAGGTATTGATAGACCCGCCGGGGCGATCGGTATTGTGCTTGATGCTGTTCGGAGCGCAGAAGCGGGTACGGTAGGCGCAGTCGGATACAGGGTGGTGCATCCCGGAGCCGAAATTCAGGACCATGTGCGCATTACGGATGAGATTTTGAAGGAACTCGATGCGGCGGCGGGCTTTGCGCCGCTGCATGATCCAGAGGCCGTTGCGATCATTCGCGAAACGATGCAACGGATGCCAGATGTGCCGCATATTGCGTGCTTCGATACGGTGTTCCACCGGACGATGCCGGAAGAGGCGAGTACCTATGCGATTCCGAAGGAGTATCGCGATCAGGGCGTGAAGCGGTATGGGTTTCATGGATTGAGTTGCGAATCGATCGTGCGCCAGATGCGGAGTGTGGGGGCGCTGCCTGCGCGCATGGTGATTGCGCATCTGGGCAGTGGGTGTAGCGTGACGGCTGTGCTGGATGGCAGGTCGGTCGATACGACGATGGGGGTCACGCCCACGGGGGGCGTAGTGATGGGGACTCGGCCGGGAGACCTTGATCCGGGACTGGTGCTTTATTTGCTTCGGCAGGCACGCGGTGAGGATGCGGTGAGCAATTTGGAGCGGATGCTGAACCATGATGCAGGTATGGTTGCACTGACGGAGCTTCCGAATGACATGAAAGCAGTGCGTAAGGCGGCTGCTGAGGGAAACGACGCGGCAATTCTGGCGCTGAAGGTGTTTACGCGCAGTGTGCGTAAGGCGATCGGAGGGTTCGCGTGGTTGCTGGGTGGTCTGGACGCAATCGTATTTACCGGCGGCATCGGGGAGCACGATGCGGCAACGCGCGTCGAAGTATTGTCCGGAAGTGAAGTTTTGATTAATTCTGCGCTCAATGAGGCGACCGGTGACGGCGTTCGCCGGATCAGTACATCTGACTCAAAGACAGCGGTCTTCGCTGCTCCTGCCCAGGAAGATCTTATTATCGCCCTGCATGTGAAGCACATGGTTAGGACAGCCGCATAGAACGACAACCTACTGCCGAGGCTTCGGCATTGCACGAGGTCCACTTATGAGCTCTCCTGAATCAATCTCTTCTACTGACGTTCTTTCTGCCGACGAGCAACGCAAGATGGATGCGTACTGGCGGGCCTGCAACTATCTGTGTGTCGGCATGCTTTATCTGCTGGAAAACCCGCTGCTGCGCGAACCGCTGAAAGCAGAGCACATCAAGCACCGGCTCCTGGGGCATTGGGGTTCTGACCCCGGGCAGACGTTCGTGTGGGTGCATCTGAACCGGCTCATCAAAAAGTATGACCTTGATCTGATTTATATCTCCGGGCCGGGACATGGCGCGCCGGCGACACTTTCCAATTGCTATCTGGAGGGCGTGTACTCGGAAGTGTATCCAGACAAGGGCGAGAACATTGAAGGAATGCAAAAGTTCTTCAAGCAGTTTTCGTTTCCGGGAGGGATCGGGAGCCATTGCACCCCGGAGACGCCGGGATCGATTCACGAAGGCGGCGAGCTCGGGTATAGCCTGTCGCATGGGTTTGGAGCTGTCTTCGACAATCCGGATTTGATTGCGACGGTAGTGGTTGGAGACGGCGAGGCAGAGACTGGACCGCTGGCTACTTCGTGGCACTCCAACAAGTTCCTGAATCCGTTGCTGGATGGTGCGGTGCTGCCCATTTTGCATTTGAACGGATACAAGATTGCGAATCCAACGATCCTCGCGCGAATCGCGCCGGAGGAGTTGGACAGTTTGTTCCGCGGCTACGGATGGGAGCCGTATGTGGTGGAGGGCGATGACCCGGCGGTGATGCATTCCAAGATGGCGGCAGTGATGGAGCATTGCATCACGGAAATTCGCGCGATTCAGAAGAAGGCTCGCACTGCTGCCGCGGGGACGCCCGTTAAGCGGCCGCGTTGGCCGATGATCATCCTGCGGACGCCAAAGGGGTGGACGTGTCCGAAGGAAATTGATGGACACAAACTCGAGGGATCGTGGCGCGCGCACCAGATGCCGATTCTTGATCCAGTGACCAATCCAGCGCACTTGAAGCTGGTTGAAAACTGGATGCGGAGTTACAAGCCGGAAGAACTGTTCGATGAGAGCGGCGCGTTGATTGCGGAGCTGAAGGAGATGGCGCCAAAGGGCGACAGGCGAATTACAGCGAACCCGCATGCGAATGGCGGCAAGTTGCGCAAGCCCATGGATCTTCCGGACTTTTCAAAGTATGCCGTGAAGGTAGAGCAGCCGGGAAGCGTCCTGCTGTCGTCGACAGACACGCTCGCCCATTTTCTGCGGGACGTGATGCGGAAGAACATGACAAGCTTTCGGGTGTTTGGGCCGGATGAGACAGCGTCGAACAAGCTGCAGGCGATCTACGAGGGCAGCCACGGGAAAACATGGATGGCGAAGATCTTGCCGGAGGATGCCGATGGCGGCGACCTCTCGACCGAGGGCCGCGTGATGGAGATGTTGAGCGAGCACACCTTGGAAGGCTGGTTTGAAGGATACGTGCTGACCGGGCGGCATGGATTTTTTTCGAGCTATGAGGCATTCGTGCACATCATCGACTCGATGTTCAACCAGCATGCCAAGTGGCTGGAGAAATCGAAGCTGGAGCTGCGGTGGAGGGTGCCGATCTCCTCGATCAACCTGCTGATTACTTCGCTGGTGTGGCGGCAGGACCACAATGGGTTCACACATCAGGACCCGGGATTTCTCGACATCGTCACGAACAAGAGCCCTGAAGTGACGCGGATTTATTTGCCGCCGGATGCGAACTGCTTGCTGAGCGTGGCCGATCATTGTCTGCGCAGTATGAATTACGTCAACGTAATCGTTGCGGATAAAGCAGAGCATCTGCAGTATCTGACGATGCAGCAGGCGATCGACCATTGCACGAAGGGTATCGGGATATGGGATTTTGCGAGCAATGACGATGGCGCAGAGCCGGATGCAGTGATCGCGTGTGCGGGAGATATTCCAACATCGGAGGCGCTGGCGGCGGTGGCGATTCTGCGCGAGCGGTGCTCTGAACTGAAGATACGATTTGTCAACGTAGTTGACTTGTTCCGGTTGATGCCGGAGCGCGAGCATCCGCACGGGTTGTCGGATAGAGAGTTTGACAGCCTGTTTACTGGAGATAAGCCGGTGATCTTCAACTTCCATGCGTATGCCGCGCTCATCCACAAGTTCACATATAGGCGAAAGAACCACGACAATTTTCATGTGCGCGGATACAAGGAAAAGGGCAACATCAATACACCGCTCGAACTGGCCATCCTCAATCAAGTAGATCGTTTCAATCTGGCGATTGACGTCATCGATCGCGTGCCGAAGCTGCAGACCGCGGCGGCCCATACGAAGCAATGGTTGCAGGACCAGATTATCGAGTGCGTAAACTACGCACATGCGAATGGGATCGATTCGCCGGAGTTGCGGAATTGGACGTGGCATGCAAAGTCTTCGTTGTGAGAAGCAAAAGGAACCTTGCCGTTGATAAGGATTCGATCGGTACCGGGAAGTCTTAGTGCTGTATCTGGAGCGCCCGCCACGCAATCGAGCGCAGTTGGAGAGTCTTCAGGGGGCGCTTCGGATACAGCGACTTGAAGGAAGCCGCCCACATGGAAGCCTATGTACTTTGAATCGGTCTGAACGGATGCAGAGGGATCAGGCACAAACAGAGTTGGGCTGCATCCGATGACTGAAGTGGAGGATGGGGCAGCATGTTGGCTTGCCGAGACCTGATGTAGAGGCTGGAGAGGCTGGCATCGAAGGGGTTTCGACCGGAAGAGGCAAGGAATCCGCGAACGCGCCGAAGCACGGACCAGGGCCGGAGATTTAGATAGAGCTTCATGCTGCACACCGGTTTGGTTGAGGGGGCGAGCGAAGCAGGAGTTGCGCAGCGGAGAGCCGTTCGACGACGCGCATGGCTGCGCCGCAGGCTGGGCAGTTCCAGAGTGAATGAGTCTGATCTGTGGACGGTAATGCTGGCGAAGCAGTGATCCTCTCTGTGCCGTTGAGCAGGTGGAAGCATAGTGGCAGGAGAGAAGCGCGGTTGCGGTTGGCGAGGAATCCGAAGTTGCGGATGCGCACGAAGCCGGACGGCAACAGGTGGAGCAGGAAGCGGCGCAGGAACTCGTCGACAGTGAGAGTCATGATCCTCTTCGTGTTGCCGTGCGCGGAATCGCGCCAGCGGAAGGTGACGATGCCATCGGAGAGATCGACCAGCCTTGAGTTGGAGATGGCGACGCGATGGGTGTAGGCGCCGAGATAGCGCAGCACATGTTCCGGTCCGCCAAAGGGCCGCTTGGAGTAGACGACCCAGTCATGGCGAAACAGTACCCGCAGCCATCGAGCGAAAGCGCGCGGCTCGGCGAGTGGCACCAGGCTGCCGTGGAACTGGAGTTCGCCGCGATGGAAGGCGCTGCGGAGTCCAGCGACGAACTTGCCGCGGAAGACGCGGCTGAGCACGCCAATGGGAAGAAAGAAGGAACGCCGGGCGGAGATCCAGCTTGAATGATCCGGAGCCAGACCGCCGGCGGCAAGCACGCAGTGGACGTGGGGATGAAACTGCAGGCGCTGGTTCCAGCTGTGAAGCACACTGAAGAAACCGATCTCGGCACCGAGATGCCGTGGATCACGAGCGACTTCAAGCAGGGTCTCAGCGCTGGCATGGAACAACAGGTTGTAGATGAGCCGCTTGTTCTGTA
>JBAUCP010000368.1:0-3295 GCA_049677625.1 Occallatibacter sp.
CCCCAGGTTGCGGCTGCGCCCGCGGCGCCGCCGGCTCCCAACTGGCCGGTGAACGACAAGCCGTCTGAGGCCACTGTGGTGTGGGACAGCCACGGTCTGCGCATCGACGCGGCCAACTCCAGCCTGGTGCAGATTCTCAAGGATGTCGCAACGGACACCGGCGCGAAAGTAGAAGGCCTGGGCGCGGATACACGCGTCTTCGGCACCTACGGTCCGGGACCAGCGAATGAAGTGCTCTCGCAACTGCTGAACGACACCAGCTACAACGTGCTGATGATCGGCGACCAGGGTGCGGGAGCTCCGCGGCGGATCGTGCTGAGCTCGCAGCCCACGGGGCCGGCGGCTCCGCAGAGTACTGCGAGCAACACCGGCGACGAAGACTCCGAGCCGGAGCAGCCCCAGCCGCTGGATCCGCCCAACATCCGCAACGGGTTTGCGCCGCCGCAGCCGCGTACTCAGCAGCAGATCGAGGAGATGCAGCTCCGCCAGGAGCAGGTGCAGCAGCAGCTCAGGCAGCAGATGCTTAATCAGCAGCAGCCGCAACAGCCGCCTGAGACCAACGCTCCTCAGTAGGGGCTGGTGGGGTGTCTCCGATATCCGACATTCATTGCATAAATGGAGTGCCCGAAAAGCAGGTCCTTCGACTCCGCTCGGCGCAAAGAACGCGCCGAACGTCGCTCAGGATGACAAAGCATTTATGGAGCGAGCCTTAGACTCTGGACGCTAAGAAAACAGCTGCGTGAAATAGGGGTTCATCAGCCGGTTTTGCGGGTCGAACTGTTGACGCATGGTCAGGAACTTGGCGATCCGCTCCGGCCCGTATGCCTTGTGGATGATGGCCGACGTCAAGCTGGGCGTCTGGTTGAGCAGCGGCACGCCGTTCCTGTCGCTGCACCACTGGTTATACACGTCGAGGAACGTATACCAGCCGTCGTTGGCCGTGGAGACGGGGTCGATGGTCATCACTCCGCCGTCATACGAGTACGAGAAGAGCGACTTCTGGTCCGCGGCGATGCGATAGCCCACGTAGAGCAGGTTGGTGCGATAGCCGGTCTGCTTGTAGTAGTCCTGCACGAACTGCCAGAACTCGCTGATCGTGGCCGGATACTGCTCCTCGGGGAATGCGAAGAGGGTGAAGGTGTAGCGGCTGTTGTCGGAGACAGGCGGATAGTAGATGGTCTGGTCGCAGGCGTGGGTGTTGTCGCTCTGCACGATGGTTTCGAGGGTAAGGCGCCAACTGTCGTTGAAGGCGTCAATGATGCCGTAGCGGATGTGCGGCTCGGCGATCTTCTCGGTGATCTCGTAGCCGAACTTGGGGCCCGAGGTTCCCCAGATGTGATTGCGCAGCTCCCAGGCAATGCGATTGGGCGCGCCGGTGGCGCTGGGGTTGTAGTGGCGGAACTCGACGGTGATGCGGTCTGAGAACGGAAACATGTAAAAGAACATGGAGTCGCCGCGGGCCTTGAGCGACGGCAGGGCGGTGAGGAAGTCGCCCAGGCTGAAGGTCTCATGATGCACGTGCATGGGCACCAGCGGGCGGATCTGGAAGGTGACTTCGTAGGCGATGCCGAAGAGGCCGTAGCTGGAGCGGAGCACCTGCATGAGGTCGGGCTGCGCGGCTTCGGTGACTTCCATCAGGTCGCCGTTGGGCAGCACCATTTTGATGGCGATGATGTAAGAGCCCACCTGGCCGTACTCGCCGGTGAACGAGGCATCCTTGGTTCCGGCGATGGCGGCGCTGCCGGCGGAGAGGCTGCCGATCTCGGTGTTCACATAGAACTGGAGATTGCGGGCTTCGAGTTGCTTGGTCAGGTCGATCAGGATGGCGCCGGCCTGGACGGTGAGGGTCTCGTCGGTGATGCTGAGAACCTGGTCCATCTTCATCCGGATCAAAGTGCCGCCATCCGCCACGCCGCAGGGCGGGTTGGAGTGGTTCGAGCCTATCGCGCGGACCGGCGAGGGGTACTTCACCGGGTCTTTCATCACGGCGACGATGTCTTCCACATGGTAGGCATCGACGATGACGGCTGGATGGGAGATGAGATTGCCAAACCAGTTGCTCACTGTGTTCGTAGCCATGGCTTTACCTCAGTTGGGATTTGGGGGCCGGAGAAGGGTGTGATTTGACGCAGAACTATAGTGCACGCGGCGGGGCCGGCGTATCAACAAAATTGTTGAAGATAAACGGAAATATATGCAGAAACGCCGAGCAGAACGGACCGTGGTATGAGGGCAGCGTGAGGGATGCTTTTAGCTGACGCGGGCGGGCTCGGTTTGCGGTTTGGGCACGGGACGGTTCTCGCGCGGACGCATCAGGGCGAAGGCGGAGCGCAGAATCCCGTAGGCGGCCAGAATTCCAAACGCCATGGAACCCACGGACGCGCAAACCAACAGAACCAAATTCAAGAAATCCGCCATTCATCCGTCCTTTTAAGCTTTGATGCCGGGTAAAGCCTTATCTGCTGCCGGGAGTAAAGTTTTCCCGACGAAATTTTTCCCAACTTCGCGCAACCAGCGCCTAATTCATTCTCGCAGAAGAATGGCCGCGTTGACCCTTGTTTCTGTTGGCAAATAGAATACCTCCAAGGCCTTCTCCGCCCCGGCAGATAAATCCGGCCGGGCCGGCGCCTGGAACTGCCTGTCCGGCTGTACAGCCTCACCATGCCAATCACCCACATTTCGGTGCGCGGGGCGCGCCAGCACAACCTGCGCGACATCAACGTGCGCATTCCGCGCAATACGCTTACGGTCGTGACCGGGCTCTCCGGCTCCGGCAAGAGCTCGCTGGCCTTCGACACCATCTATGCCGAGGGGCAGCGGCGCTATGTAGAAACCTTATCGGCTTATGCGCGGCAGTTTTTAGACCAAATCGAGCGGCCGGACGTCGATTCCATTGAGGGACTGAGCCCAGCCATCTCGATTGAGCAGAAGACGACCAGCCGCAGCCCGCGTTCCACGGTGGGAACCATCACCGAGATCTACGACTATCTGCGGCTGCTCTACGCCTCGGTAGGCACGCCGCACTGCCCCAACTGCGGGCGGCCGATTGCCCGCCAGACGGCCGACCAGATTGTGCAGCGCATTGTGGAGCTGGGCCGCGGCGAGCGGGTCACGGTGATGGCGCCGGTGGTGCGGGGCCGCAAAGGCGAGTTTAAGGATCTGCTGGATCAGCTTGACAGCCAAGGGTTTCGCGCACGCGTGGACAGCGAGATGCAGGACCTCTCGGAACCGCTGCTGCTGGACCGGCGCAAGAATCACACCATCGAGGCGGTCATCGACCGGATTCTGATGAAGC